>CALPKD020000230.1 GCA_943324055.2 Chitinophaga pinensis | reverse complement strand
GGAAACCTTTTTGCCGAAAATGCTTTGGCAGCTGGTGCAGCCTTTGTAATTATTGACGAACCTATACAAATAGATGCCAAATGGGATGCACAGGTTTTCATTGTAGCCGATTGTTTGACGTGTTTACAAAAACTAGCTAAACATCACCGATCTCAATTCAATATTCCCTTCATCGGCATCACAGGAAGTAATGGGAAAACAACTACCAAAGAATTAGTGACTGCAGTTTTATCAAGTCACTTTATTACTTATACGACTCTGGGGAATTTAAACAATCATATTGGTGTGCCGTTAACACTATTGAGTATTCAAATGGATGCGCACATGGCTGTTATTGAAATGGGCGCGAATCATTTAAAAGAAATTGAAAGTTATTGCGACTATGCAATGCCAAATTTTGGGTTGATAACAAATTGTGGCAAAGCACACTTGGAGGGATTTGGAAGTGAGGAGGGCGTTAAAAAAGCGAAGGGTGAGCTGTTTGATTATTTACGCACTCACAACGGGACAGTATTTATAATGAGTGATTATGACTACTTAATCCAAATGAGTGCAGGAATCCCTAATGTAGTAGCCTATGGTGCGCAAACTGGAAGTGTTCAAGGAATTGCAAATAGTAATCATGGAATGCTCGCTGTGGAGATGACAAACGGATTCCCTCCTGTTACTATTCAAACGCAATTAGTAGGTGATTATAATTTGCCCAATGTACTCGCTGCGGTAGCAATTGGTATTTATTTTAAAGTACCTGCTGACAAAATAAAAAAGGCACTAGAAAAATACACACCAAGCAATAGTCGATCTCAACTCATTCGTTGGAATGAAAATGAGGTGATACTTGATGCATATAATGCAAACCCAAGTAGCATGAAGTTGGCAGTTGAGAATTTTGCTAAGGTAGCAGCGCCGCATAAAGTTTTATTTTTAGGGGGGATGAAAGAATTAGGTAATACAAGTATACAAGAACATCAACAACTGATCGATATTATTGACCAACACAAATGGGACAAGGTTATATTAGTTGGAGGCGATTTTGCTGATTGCGCACACTCCTACCTCTACTTTCAAGATGCTAAAGCTGCGAAGGAATGGCTTGCGCAGCAATCTTTTAAAGGTTATAGCTTTTTAATAAAGGGATCCAGAGGTATTCAGATGGAGCAACTTATCGCATAGCTATTTTTAAATTCAGTATCTTTGCACTATGATTAAATATTTGTTGAGCACCCTTAGCAATAAATGTCCCCGTTGTCGTGAAGGCGAATTATTCGTTTCCAAAAACCCTTACGACTTGTCTAAGATTACTAAAATGAATGATAAGTGTCCCGTATGTGGGCAACCTACCGAAATTGAACTTGGTTTTTATTATGGAACTGGCTATGTTAGTTATGCATTGACAGTTGCCTATTTTGTAGCCACCTTTATTGCTTGGAAAGTATTAATCGGAATGACTTTTGAATTAGATGATAATAGAATATTTTATTGGATGGGTACTGCAATTGTAACACTCTTGTTTATACAACCTATCTTAATGAGACTATCCCGTTCTCTTTGGCTTGGATGGTTTGTTTCCTATAATAAAAACTGGAAAACAGAACCTTTGGAATACAATGAACGAATGGATCAAAACCGCAAAGAAATTTAAACTAAATAACTGCTTCGTAATATCGGACTGGTGAATTATTATTGAATCGCTGCCTCTCTGTCAAATTCAATAATAAAATTATAGAGAAATGTAATAGGGGGTAATGCAACTGATATAACATAAAACACATTCCACTTTCATTTTTGTCACCGAGGATCGTGTAGGAGGTCATGAAAATACATGTTGTTATAACCCCACTCTTAGTGATAATTATTGGATTGCTAAGAGTGGGAAGAACGAAAGTGTAACTTCACTTATCCCAAGTTCGATTTTTGTTAACTAATTATTCAAAAACAAAATTGTTACAATAGTTCTTCTTATCATCTTTATTTTGATATTTTTCAAAGCTGAAATCAGCTAATGGAATTTGTCCTTCATCATGAACAATTTTTCCTTCATATCCAAAATTCTTCAGAAATTCAAAGGTTTCCAAAACTTTTTCTCTCCCAACATGTAATGCTTCAATTTCAACAATAATTTTTGGCTTATAATTCTTCAAAATATTAGCCCCTCCTTGAAACACTTTTAATTCATTACCCTCTACGTCAATTTTCAATAAATTTGGACGAATATTATGCTTAAGACAATAGCTGTCTAGTGTAGTAGTAGTTACGACTTCTGTTTTTGATACATGACCTAAAGTGTTATTTTCTAAAATGGTAGCACTTGGAGAAGATGACTGGCCAGTTTTGTTGGATGGTATAAATAATGTAACACTTCCTTCGTTATCTGACATGGCAATTTTTTCAATTGTAACATTTGCCCAATGCATAATATCTTTTATTTTAACTAAATAAGTGTATAGGATTGATTGTGGTTCGAAGGCATAAATTTTCCCTTCGCTACCTGCTTTTTGTTCCATAAAATATAAATATCCTGCCTTGTGTGCACCAATATCAAATATAGTATCCCCCCTTTTTACAGCATGATTAATATATTCGATTCCGCCCTTGTCATCACTATTTTTATATTTCAGAGCACGATGGCGAAGTTTAATTTTTTCTAATAAATTCATTGATTTGTGATTAAGTAGTAATGAAATTAGTTAATTATTAAATCAATCTATAATAAATTAGAATGAAGTTTAATTATTTACTAGATATGGACTAAGCTATTTTTGCAATCGAATATATTATTACAAATAATTGTAAATCAAACAATTGCGGTAATTATAAAAATGTAGTGCAGAGAGGAAGGGATTCGAACCCTCGATACGTTGCCGTATACACGCTTTCCAAGCGTGCTCCTTCAGCCACTCGGACACCTCTCTTTAAGGGTGGTGAAGTTAAAATAAATAATCGATTTAACTACAATTGATTTTTAGATTCTAAATAGCCCTTCTGCATTCTTTGTGGTGATCTCGGCTACCTCATGCAAAGGCAGATTTTTGATAGCCGCTAATTTTTTAGCCACTTCAAGCATATAAGCTGGCTCATTTCGCTTTCCGCGATACGGAACAGGCGATAGATATGGGGCGTCTGTTTCTAAGACAAACCACTCCATTGGAATGTTTTCAATGGCCTCTGCAATACCTGCATTCTTATAAGTAAGTACCCCACCTAAACCAAGGTGAAATCCCATATGAATGATTTGCTCCGCAGATTCCTTACTTCCACTAAAGCAATGGAATAAACCACGTAATCCTTTTTTTGCAAAAGGCTTAACCGCTTCAATGGTTTCTTGCATCGCATTACGTGTGTGTATTGCAATAGGCAAATTGTAATCTAATGCCCATTGCATTTGCTGATGAAATACAATATGTTGCTGTTCTGTAAATGTTTTATCCCAATAAAAATCCAACCCTATTTC
>CALPKD020000229.1 GCA_943324055.2 Chitinophaga pinensis | reverse complement strand
TATAAGTTCCGATCTTGTTTTGCGGTAAACGAACCAAACGACCTTGTTCAGCTAAAGCTTGTAAGATAGATTGGCGAATCCACCAAACAGCGTAAGAAATGAACTTGAAACCTTTAGTCTCATCAAAACGTTGAGCCGCCTTAATCAAACCTAAGTTTCCCTCATTAATCAAATCACTTAATGATAAACCTTGGTGTTGGTACTGTTTTGCAACAGATACAACGAAACGAAGGTTGGCTTGAACCAATTTGTCCAATGCACGTTGATCCCCCATTTTAATACGTTGTGCTAAAGTGGTTTCCTCTTCGGGATTGATCATTGATATTTTAGAAATCTCTTGTAAGTACTTTTCTACCGCTTGAGAGTCTCTGTTCGTAATCTGTGTAGCAATTTTAAGCTGCCTCATGCAAAGAATTTATTTAAGTATATAACGACGGAATCACTAAAATAGTATAGTGTTGTCAGTCTGCAAAGGTACTATTTTGAGTTTAATTAGACAAATATTGATTATAAAGGCTTTACGCACACATTTTACCCCCAAAATGCCCCATTTATATAATATTTAAGGTTAATACCGACTTGGGTTTTATCTTCGTATAATGATTGATTTTAGATCCGATACCGTAACCAAGCCTACCCCAGGCATGTTGGCGTTTATGCAAGCTGCTCCTGTTGGGGATGATGTATTTGGGGAAGATCCAAGTATTAATTCTTTAGAAAAAATTACCGCCGCCATGTTTGGCAAAGAAGCGGGTCTATTTTGTCCAAGTGGGACAATGACCAACCAAATTGCTATTAAAACCCATACGCAAGCTGGGGATGAAGTGATTTGCGACGAATTATCCCATATTTATCAATACGAAGGTGGTGGTATCGCCTTTAACTCAGGCTGTTCGGTTAAGTTATTACAGGGAGATAGAGGGAGATTGACCCCTGAATTGATCCTAGCAGGTATTAATGCCGAAGATGTTCACAAACCTCCCACCAGTTTAGTGAGTTTGGAAAACACTGTGAACAGAGGAGGTGGCAGTTGCTATGATTTTTCCACTTTTGAGGCAATTAAGAAAGTAACAGATCAACATAAACTAGCCCTTCATTTAGACGGAGCTAGAATATTTAATGCAATTGTTCATAAAGGCGAAGCACCGCTAAATTATGGAAGCGTATTTGATTCCCTATCAATTTGTCTTAGTAAAGGATTGGGCGCGCCAGTTGGAAGTGTGCTAGTAGGTAGCACCGATTTTATAAAAAAAGCGAGAAGATGGAGAAAGGTGTTTGGTGGCGGAATGCGACAAGCTGGTTTTTTAGCAGCCGCAGGAATTTATGCGTTAGATCATCATATTTATAGATTAGCCGAAGATCATACAAAAGCACTTCATTTAAGAGATGCTTTATTAAAAAAAGATTTTGTTCAAGAGGTATTAGAAGTTGAAACAAATATTGTTATCGCAAATCTGCATGGGAAATACACCCCATCCTCCCTTTTAAGCAAATTAGGGGAAAGTGGAATTCTTGCTTACGCCATCTCCCCCACCCAAATCAGGTTCGTATTACATTTAGACATTACAGACGATCAATTAGCAAAAACAATAGAGACGATCAATAAAATATAAAAGAAGCAACAATATGTTAGAAAGAATTAATCCAACAAACACGCAGGCATGGTTTGTGTTGAAGAAGCATCATGAGGAAGAGATGAACCGCAAGCATATGAAAGATTTATTCACGGCGGATCCAAATAGATTTGAACAATATTCTATTTCAACCAATGATATTTTGTTTGATTACTCAAAAAATATCATTACTGAAAAGACAGTTCAATTGTTAATGCAATTAGCAAATGACTGTTCTTTGAAACCTGCTATTGAAGCACAATTTTCAGGAAAGGCAATAAACGAGACCGAAAATAGAGCGGTACTCCATACAGCATTAAGAAATTTTTCAGATACTCCCCTTTTAGTTGATGGCAATAATATTATGCCTGAAATTAAAAGAGTACAACAACAAATGAAATCATTTTGTGATGCGGTGCATAATGGAGCTCACAAAGGATATACAGGCAAGAAAATTACCTCCATTGTAAATATAGGAATTGGCGGAAGTGACTTGGGCCCAGTAATGGTAACTGAAGCTTTGAAACCCTATTGGGTGGATGGTATACAGGTTCATTTTGTTAGTAATGTAGATGGAACGCATATTGCTGAAACATTGAAAAAAATAAACGCCGAAGAAACCTTATTCTTAATTGCTTCTAAAACTTTTACCACTCAGGAAACCATGACCAATGCGCATACTGCACGCACTTGGTTTTTAGAACATGCAAAAGACGAAGCACATATCGCCACTCATTTTATTGCATTAAGCACCAACGAAAAAGCGGTTAATGCATTTGGAATTAGTAGTAAAAATATGTTTGAATTTTGGGATTGGGTGGGCGGAAGATATTCATTGTGGAGTGCAATTGGTTTATCCATTGCACTAACAATTGGCTATGCTCATTTTGAGGAATTATTAAAAGGGGCAAATGAAGCGGATATCCATTTTAAGGAAACGCCTTTTGATAAAAACATTCCTGTAATTATGGCTTTGTTAGGCATATGGTATACAAACTTTTTTGGAGCACAAAGCGAAGCCATTTTACCATACGACCAATATATGCATCGTTTTGCGGCCTATTTCCAACAAGGTAATATGGAAAGTAACGGAAAGTATGTTGATCGAAAAGGAACCGCTGTAAATTATAAAACAGGTCCGGTTATTTGGGGAGAACCTGGCACGAATGGCCAGCATGCATTTTATCAATTAATACACCAAGGAACATTAGTAATTCCTTGTGATTTTATTGCACCAGCAGTAAGTCATAATCCGATTGGAGATCACCATGATAAATTATTAAGTAATTATTTTGCACAAACTGAAGCATTATTAAATGGCAAGACACAAGCTGAAGTAGTTGCTGAATTAAAAACAACCAATAAAACTGAAAAGGAAATTGAGTTCCTTGCTCCATTTAAAGTGTTTGCAGGCAATAAACCAACCAATTCATTTTTAGTTAAAAAAATAACTCCGGCAACCTTAGGATTTTTAATCGCCACTTACGAACATAAAATATTTACTCAAGGCGTCATCTGGAATATATTTAGTTATGATCAATGGGGTGTGGAATTAGGAAAACAATTAGCTAATAAAATATTACCAGAGTTAGGAGATGATGCTACTATACAAGGACATGATAGTTCTACAAATGGGTTAATTAATAGATTCAAAAAATGGAGGAAACTAGCCTAATGTCCACTCCTATTACAATAAGACAAATTGAAGCTAAGGACAATGTAGCCCTAGCTATAGTGATCAGAACGGCACTCGCTGAATTTGGTGCAAATAAACCAGGTACTGTATATTTTGATCCGTCAACAGATCATTTGTACGAATTATTCCAAGTTCCAGGAGCAGTTTATTTTATTG
>CALPKD020000228.1 GCA_943324055.2 Chitinophaga pinensis | reverse complement strand
GTGACTGCTATTGTACGTGGAAACAATATTAGCGAACTAAGTAAGTAAAACAAAAAAGATGAAAAGAACCTTCCAACCTCATAAGCGCCGTCGTAAATCAGTTCATGGTTTCCGTAAGCGTATGGAATCAGCTAATGGACGTAAAGTATTAGCTAGCCGCCGCAAGAAAGGACGTAAGAAACTAACTGTATCTAGCGAGAAAGGATTAAAGTAATTTAATCACGGAGTAATCCGATTCAAAGCGAATACAAATAAATTCAATAATTTTAAAGTCCTTCCCGAGTTTCGGGAGGGACTTTTTTCATTTTTACTATTTTCAATTAAGAAGTGCCTGCAATATTTACATATCAAAAAAAGGATAAATTAAAAAGTAGGAAACAAACGCAACACTTGTTTTCGACAGGAAAGGCGATTGGTGTTTTTCCGCTTAAATTAATTTACTCGATTGAGGCGGTGGATCCAATTACTGAATCCATTGGTTTTGATATAGTAGGTCTGCAAGGTGTATTGCAAGCAGGGGTGGGTGCGCCCACCAGAAATTTTAGAAAAGCTGTGCAGCGCAATAGAGTAAAAAGATTATTGAGAGAAGCGTATCGTTTGGAGAAACCTTTTTTTGTTTCTCAAATAAACCTTGCTCAAAAAAGAGTGAACCTTTTTATTTTATATACCAATTCAAATGTGCTGTCTTCCCTTGAGATTCAAGAAAAAGTACGCACGGCATTAACGATATTAGCCGAAAAGATTAACGCTTTTAAATTATAATGGACATGAGCTTATTTAAAAAAATAATAGCATTCCCCTTTATTGCATTCATTCGTTTTTATCAGTATGTGTTATCTCCTTGGTTGGGCGCTAGCAAGTGTAGGTTTACGCCTACCTGCTCTCACTATACACTGGAAGCCATTGATAAATATGGCCCCCTAAAAGGTATTTATTTAGGTGTAAAAAGGCTTAGCAAATGTAGGCCTGGTGGTGGTCATGGCTATGACCCCGTACCATAAAAAATCCCGATAGCTTTAGACTACCGGGATGTATATAATTTAAGGTTGGTTGCAACCTAATACAATTTTATTTTGCAGCAGCAAAACGATCTGCAATTACTGACCAGTTTACTACATTCCAAAAAGCAGCCAAATAATCAGCTCTTCTGTTTTGATATTTTAAATAGTAAGCATGTTCCCAAACGTCTGCGCCTAATAATGGGGTACCTTTTACTTCAGCAACGTCCATCAATGGGTTGTCCTGATTAGGGGTAGAGCTAATTTCTAATTTACCATCTTTCACTAATAACCAAGCCCAACCGCTACCAAAACGTGTCATACCAGCTGTTGCAAATTTTTCCTTAAATGCATCAAAGCTTCCAAAAGCAGCAGTGATTGCATCGGCTAATGCGCCAGTTGGTGTACCACCTGCATTTGGTGCTAAGCTTGCCCAGAAAAAACTATGGTTCCAATGTCCACCACCGTTGTTACGAACTGCAGGGCTAATTGTTCCTGCAACTGCTACTAATTCTTCAATGCTTTTTCCTTCATTTGGAGTTCCCGCAACAGCCTTGTTTAAATTGTCAACATATGCTTGATGGTGTTTGCCATGGTGAATTTGCATTGTTAAGGTATCAAAATGTGGCTCTAATGCTTCGTGTGCATAGGGTAATGCAGGTAATGTAAATGACATATTTCTTTATTTAATTGTTTCTTGAATGAGGGCTAAAATTACAAAGCTTTGGGCTGATTTAAGCGATAGCAGGGCATTTTTTCCCTATATAGATAATAATAAACCTAACCCTCGTCTCTCACTGTGCATGCTCGAATGTTCGACTCGGATTAGTATTGATTCATCCTTGTAAATCGATGGGATACTTATTAGAGTGAAGTAAAGAATTAGTTTCCGAAGTAATCCGTTTTTAGGATTACGCAGGAAAGCTAATTCTTACGAACTATATAAGGGAGGGGAACTTAACGCTTTGCCTTAAAAAATGCTTGCATGAGCGCGGCACATTCTTCTTGTAGAATACCTCCTACAATTGTAGTAGAAGGGTGGAATGGATTTTTTTCGGTTACGCGTCGGTAGCTATTTTTTTCATCGGATGCTCCAAAAACAATATGACCTATTTTATTCCAATATAAAGCACCAGCACACATTAGGCAGGGTTCAACCGTCACGTATAATGTAGCCTCGGTTAAATACTTTTCTTGCATCGCTTCGCAAGCACTTGTTATGGCCAATATTTCGGCATGTGCAGTTACATCTTTTAAAAGCTGTACTTGATTGTGCCCTTTGGCAATAATTTTATTGTGCATTACTACCACCGCACCTACTGGCACTTCGTCTGCGTCAAAGGCCCTCTGAGCTTGCACGAGGGCTTGACGCATAAAATGTTCATGATTATCTAACACGCGTAATAATTATAATTTTTGGATACGGATATTTCTATAGGACACCACATCTCCATGATCTTGTAAACTAATGTGACCTGTAAAAATTTTTGCAAAATATTGTGCACTATTAAATTTACTTTCTTTAATTAATGCCTTCCAGTGTTCGTCGCCTAATGTTGTGGAAGCGGTCACCGTACCATTAAGTTTTAAAGTAAGTACTCCATTTTGATGAATGATATCTACTTTATTCCATTCGCCTACAGGCTTTACAACCCCCTCTGTTCCTGCCAATAAATCGAATAAATTTCCAGCTCTATGTTTTGGATATTTTCCATCAGGATGTCCGTCATTATCTAAAACCTGCATTTCAGGTCCTGTATACCAAACGTTATCGTATTTGCTTTTATCGTCTTGTACAAAAAAGATGATACCACTATTCCCATTTTGTGAAATTTTCCATTCTAATTGTAAATGAAAATCACCAAAGCTTTCATCTGTTACAATATCACCTCTTCCTTCTTTTACACTTGCATCTAAAGTTAAGGCCCCATCTTCCACTTTCCAACCCGCACCTACGGTTGACTTGCCATAGGTATGCCAGCCATTCGTGGTTTTGCCATCAAATAAGGGAACCCATTTTTTTTGAGCACCTGCCTGAAAGCAAACAAAAGTGGTCACAACAAAAAGTAATACTGTTTTCATATTGAATCGATTAGGGATTAATTATTATTTTAAGAGTAAGACATATTTCACCATCGCTTCTGCATCTTCTTGTTTCAAAGCTGGGTGCGGCGTCATTGGAATTGCCCCCCACACACCTGCGCCACCTTTTATGATTTTAGAAGCCAACATTTTTACATTCTCTTCGGTGTTTTCATACTTTGCAGCCACCTCTTTATAACCAGGTCCAATATTTTTTTCACTTGTTTTATGACAGGTTAAACAATCACTGCCTGCAACCAATGTTAATCCTTTTTGGTAATCAGGGTTGTTAGATAGAGAACTTGTTGATGTTTGGGTTTCAGTTGTATTTGTTTTTTTTTCATTTCCACCACCACATGCCACTAATAAAATTGCGGCTGTCATTGTT
>CALPKD020000227.1 GCA_943324055.2 Chitinophaga pinensis | reverse complement strand
ACTACATTTCACCACGAAGCACGCCAACGCGGCTACCGTTAAACATGGCTGGTACATTGTTGATGGTACTAATCAAACCGTAGGACGTATCGCTTCAAAAATCGCAGCAGTTCTACGTGGTAAGAACAAGGCTTATTACACTCCTCACGTTGACTGTGGAGATAACGTAATCATCATTAACGCAGAAAAAGTAAAATTAAATGGAAACAAATTCCACGATAAAGTTTACTTGAACTATTCTGGATACCCAGGTGGTAAGAAAGAAGAAGCTGCTGAAGATTTAATCAAGCGTCGTCCAGAAGTAATTATGGAAAGAGCGGTAAAAGGTATGTTACCTAAAAACCGTTTAGGTCGCAAGATGATCAAAAAGTTTTTTGTGTATGCTGGTGACAAACACCCTCATGCTGCACAACAACCTAAAGAATTTAAATTTTAAAATTCCAAATCTAAATAAATGGAAAAGCAAACAAATGCAGTAGGTCGTCGTAAGGAAGCGGTAACACGCGTCTTCGTCAGCAAGGGTACTGGTAAAATCACAGTTAACGGGAAGGATTACAAAGCGTATTTCCCATTAGTATATTTACAAAACCAAGTTGAAATGCCTTTAAAAGCAACTGAGACAGTTGGTAAATATGATATCGTAATCAACGCTGGTGGTGGTGGTTTAAAAGGCCAAGCAGAAGCAGCTAAATTAGGTATCGCTCGTGTATTAGTTGAATTGAATCCTGAAGTTCGTCCTACTTTAAAAGCAGCTGGACAATTAACGCGTGACCCTCGTAGTGTTGAGCGTAAGAAATTCGGTCATAAGAAAGCACGTAGAAGCTTCCAGTTCAGTAAACGTTAATCAATTTATTCATTACAACAAATTATACAAATGGAAAATAACACTTCATTACAACAGCAATTACTGGAGGCCGGCGTACACTTTGGTCACCTTAAGAAGAAGTGGAACCCAAAGATGTTACCTTATATATTCGCTGAGAAAAAAGGAATTCACATCATTGATTTAAATAAAACAGTTGAACACTTACAAGAAACAGCTGCTGCTTTAAAGCAAATTGCAAAAAGCGGTAAGAAAATTATGTTTGTTGCTACAAAGAAACAAGCAAAAGAAATTGTAAGTGAGTGCGCTAAAAAAGTAAACATGCCTTACGCTACAGAGCGTTGGTTGGGTGGTATGTTGACTAACTTCAACACAGTTCGTAAGAGTGTGAAGAAGATGCAAAGCATTGAAAAAATGTTGAGCGATGGTAGTGCAGAAAGCTTAACTAAAAAAGAGCGTTTGACTTTAGGACGTGATAAAGATAAAATGGAGAAAGTATTAGGTGGTATCGCTCAATTGGGCCGTTTACCAGCAGCTTTATTCTTAGTTGATATCGGTCATGAGCATATCGCTTTAGCTGAAGCAAAGCGTTTAGGAATTCAAACATTCGGTATGGTTGATACCAATAGCGATCCAAACAAAGTGGATTTTGCTATTCCATCGAATGATGATGCAACTAAATCAATTGCAATTATCACAAACTATATTACTGCAGCAATTGCTGAAGGTTTAGCGGAACGTCAAGCTTCTAAAGATGACGAAAGCGAAGCAGAAGAAGGCAACGATGAGAACGAAGCAAACGCAAAACGTATGGAAGCGGAAGCAAACGCTGAAGGCGGAAGAGCTAAGCGTGGTGCGGGTGCTGCTCCAACAGCTCCAGGTGCTCCTAAGCGTCGTATTCAAAGTACACGTCGCCCTGCAGGCAAATAAATTTTAATGCAAATTGGGTGATTAGTGTCCTTGTGGTACTAATCACCCAATTGTATTTATTCGATTCAATAATTGATTACAATAAAAGATTAATAAGATGAGTAATATAACAGCTGCTGAGATTAATAAATTACGTCAAGCAACAGGTGCTGGAATGTTGGATTGCAAAAAAGCTTTAACGGAAACCAATGGTGATTTTGAAGCAGCAATTGACTGGTTACGTAAGCAAGGACAAAAAGTTGCTGCAAAGCGTAGCGACCGTGAAGCAAAAGAAGGTGTGATTATCGCAAAAACTTCTGCAGATCATAAAACAGGTTTTGTAGTATGTATTTCATGCGAAACCGATTTCGTTTCTAAGAACGCTGAGTTCGTTGCATTTGCTCAAATCATTGCTGATGCAGCGGTTGCGCACAATGTAAAATCTGCTGAAGAATTAAACGCAGTGAGCATTAATGGAACAACAGTTGCTGATATGATCAACGACAAATTAACTTCTATTGGTGAAAAAATTGGTGTTGCGAAATTCGAAAGAGTGGACGCGCCATTTGTTGCTGCCTATATTCACGGGTCATACCGTATGGGTGTATTAGTAGGCTTAACGGCGGAAGCTGCAGAATTGGGTAAAGACCTTGCAATGCAAATTGCAGCGATGAGTCCAGTTGCGGTTGACGCTGATTCAGTTCCTGCTGAAACAGTTACACGTGAAAGAGCGATCATCATTGACACAATGAAAGAAGATCCTAAGATGGCAGGTAAGCCAGAGGAAATGATTGCTAAAATTGCAGAAGGTAAAATTGCTGCATTCTTTAAAGAACAAACTTTATTGGCACAATCATTTGTGAAGGACGGTTCTAAAACAGTTGGAGAGCATATCAAATCTGTTGGAGCTGACTTAAAAGTTACAGAATTCAAGAGAGTTGCACTAGGATAAGAATAAAAAAAGGTAAAGAATTTAATTTTTTTATTCTTTTTCCTCTAACGATTTTTTCAAAGCACCCCATAAACGGGTGCTTTGTGTTGCAAGTCAATACTGTTTGGTCCAAAAGATTCAAATGGTACAGATTCCAAGAGGCTAGTCCATTGGAATTAGATAATACTGAAAGGGCTTCGTCATTGACGGAGCCCTTTTTATTTGCCCACTAGTAAAGGAAGGCGGATAATCCCTAAAACGGGGGTCCGCTTAAATAAAAGGGTTTTATAGCTACTCCAAAATTGCTATCTTGCAACTATAAATCTGTCAAAATATGGAGCTTAAATACAAACGCGTTTTATTAAAATTATCTGGTGAGGCTTTATTGGGCAAACAACGAAATGGTGACCCATTTGATCCCAAAATTATTGAGCAATATGCCCATGAAATTAAAGAGATAGTAGATTTAGGAGTGGAAGTGGCGATTGTAATTGGTGGTGGAAATATTTATAGAGGAATGAACGAAGCAGATAGCGGAATTGAGCGAGCACATGGTGATTATATGGGTATGTTGGCAACCGTTATTAATGCCATGGCAATACAAGCCATGCTTGAAAAAATTGGCGTGTACACGCGTTTACAATCTGCTATCAATATGGAGCAGGTTGCAGAACCGTACATTCGTCGCAAGGCATTAAGACATTTAGAAAAAGGACGTGTAGTTATATTTGGTGCAGGAACGGGTAATCCTTATTTCACAACGGACACGGCTGGTTCACTTCGTGCAATTGAAATGAAGGCAGATGTTATTTT
>CALPKD020000226.1 GCA_943324055.2 Chitinophaga pinensis | reverse complement strand
GCATATTGTAGAGCAAATTGAAATGATTAAAAAAATCATGGCAGACGGCTATGCGTATGAAGCAAATGGCTCAGTTTATTTTGATGTAGTTAAATACAATGACGATTACTCTAAAAAAAACCAGCCCTACGGAATATTGAGTGGCCGAAATTTAGAGGAGCAATTAGATACGACAAGGGAGTTAGAAAATCAAGAGGAGAAAAAAAATAAAGTAGATTTTGCTTTATGGAAAAAAGCGCCAGTGGAACATATCATGCGTTGGCAAAGCCCATGGGGAGAAGGGTTCCCAGGTTGGCATATTGAATGTTCGGCAATGGCAACAAAATATTTAGGTAAAAGATTTGATATACATGGTGGTGGAATGGATCTACAATTTCCGCATCATGAATGTGAAATTGCACAGAGTACGGTATGTAATCATGAAATGCCTGCACGTTATTGGATGCATAATAATATGATCACAATCAACGGTCGAAAAATGGGTAAGAGCTATAACAATGTGGTTAAGCTAAGTGAATTGTTTACAGGTACACACGCAGCATTAACGCAAGCGTATTCGCCAATGACGGTGCGCTTTTTTATCTTGCAAAGTCAATATAGGGGTACGCTCGATTTTAGTAACGAAGCACTACAGGCGTCCGAAAAAGCATTGCGTCGATTAATGGAAGCGTATGAGTGGTTAAAGGCACAAACATTTACTACAGATACGGACGCAAAAGATGTTGCATTAGATGCACAATTAAAAAAAGCAATTAGTGAATTATCTGAATTCATGGATGACGATATAAATACAGCAAAAGTGGTTGCCAATATTTTTGAAATCGTGCCGGTGATTAATTCACTTAAGGATAAGCATATCACTGTCGATGCGGTATCGGGTGCTACGTGGACTTATGTTCAAACGGAGTTGACTGTATATATCGAAAACATCATGGGTATTAAGGTGGACGCAAGTGCCAACTTAGAACAATTAAAGGGGGTGATCGATTTGTTGATTGAAATCCGAAAAGATTCAAAAGCTAGAAAAGATTTTGCTACTAGCGATAAAATCAGAAACCAATTAATGGATATGGGTATACAGTTAAAGGATGAAAAGGATGGTAGCATGAGCTATACCCTCGCTTAATTCAACTTATTTTAAAGTATTCTTTTTTTCTGTAAACCAACAATACTAATGGTTACAGTCATCCTCATGTGCATGATTGTGCACTCTGCAACGGGTATGATTATTGATATGTGCTATAATAATTAAAGCAGCAGCAGGAAATAATAAAACAATCTCAATCTCTCTAAAAACCATTCTGCTTAACATTAGGACAATCCCAATTGTGAACAATATAATAGGTGTATAAGAATGGTGATGTTTTTTGTAACCATGATAAAGCGAGTAAGCGCCAATTCCAAAGGAGAGTAAAATCATGCCTAGTTCAAAACGTTGATTGTGCAGTATATTAATACCCAGCAATGGGAGCGTACTAAAAAACAAAGGCAATAATGCACAGTGAATAGCACACGCAAGTGAGGTTCCAATTCCAATAGCATCCCAATTCCAATTTTTAAACATGTTGCAAAGATAAATCAATTCTTAGGGAAACTCCAATAACCCCTATTTCGCCTAAATAATATTACCTTTATTGTGCGAAAACAACCTGTTTGGATTTCGTGCTTAAAACTTACAATTATGTCTAAAAAGACGGGCGCTTATTTGGTTTTTTTTACTGTATTATTAGCCGGGTTTTATTATTTTGTATTTCGTGGCACCGATAACTGGAAGGTAAAAATGCCGGTAATTAGTTATGTACAACCCTTCTCTTTTACGACACAGGACGGGAAACCCTTTACCGATAAGCAACTCCTTAATAAGATAACCGTAGTGGAATACTTCTTCACCACCTGTAAGGGCATCTGTCCAAAGCTAAATACCAACATGAAGGATATTTACATCCAATTTAATAAGGAGCCCGATTTCCAAATTCTATCGCATACCTGTAATCCAGGAACGGATTCAGTTCCAGTATTAAAGCGTTATGCGGATTCCTTAGGCGTGAATACGGATAAGTGGATTTTTGTAACAGGCCGAAAAGACAGCTTGTACCAAATGGCAAGAGGTTCTTATTTACTCGACGATCCTAAAAATAATGTAGAGAAAATAGAAGACCAGTTTATACACACACAATTTTTTGCATTGATAGATCGAAACGGAAAAGTGCGTGGCAAAATTTACGATGGATTAAAAGCAATTGAAATACAACAACTCAAAAGAGATATTGCAAAGTTGTTAAAAGACTAATATTTTATTTATGATTTTTGTAACAGGCGCAAGTGGATTAGTGGGATCTCATCTGATAAAATCCTTGGTTGAAAAAGGATTGAGTGTAGTTGCACTATATCGTTCAGCGCCTCCTGTTTTTGAGGGATCAAATAAAGTTAAGTGGGTCAAAGGAGATTTACTCCACATAGAGAGTTTAGAAAATGCATTGGAAGGGGTTACACAAGTATATCATTGCGCAGCAATTGTATCATTCGCTCCAGCCCAAGCTGCCACTATGTTACATGCCAACATCGAAGGAACCGCAAATGTGGTAAATGCATGCATTGAAAAAAATATTCAAAAATTAGTTTACGTAAGTTCGGTAGCTGCACTCGGAAGAATACGACCAGGTGTTGCAATAGACGAGTCTATGAATTGGACGCCAGAGACGAGTAATAGCGTGTACGGAAAATCAAAATATTTAGCCGAGATGGAAGTGTGGAGAGGAATGGGTGAGGGCTTAGATGTGGCAGTAGTAAACCCAGTTATTATTTTAGGGGCAGGAGATTGGAACAAGGGATCCTCAGAAATTTTCAAATCAGCATATGATTCATTTCCTTGGTACACGCAAGGAGTAAGTGGCTTTGTAGATGTGCTTGATGTAGTGGATGCGATGCAGTTATTAATGAAAAGTGCAATAAGTGGACAGCGTTATATTATTAGTGCAGAAAATGTAAGGTACCAAGACATCTTTACGAAAATTGCACAGGCCTTTCATAAAAAGCCACCCTATAAAAAAGTCACCCCGTTTTTAGCAGGGATTGTTTGGCGCTTAGAAGCCATTAAGGGATTTTTTACGGGCAAAACGCCTTTATTGACCAAGGAAACTGCCGCAACTGCACAGGCGGTAGTACATTTTGATAACAGTAAATTTCTAAAGGCTTTCCCCGAGTTTAAATATAGGACGATCGAAAGCACCATTGAACGGACTTGTGCTGAATTAAAAGCACTCTATACCCTTGCATAAAATAAATCTTCGATTACTTATTCGCGATTAGGGCTTTTTATCTTCCATCACCTTTTTCCAAAGTTCAGGGATACGTCTAATCCAAACATACTCTCTGCGCTTAGTGGAAGCATCTTCGGCAGGGAATCCTATATATACTTTACCTGCAGCAAGTGAATTGGTAACGCCTGATTGTCCAAGCACCACTACGTTTTCACCAAT
>CALPKD020000225.1 GCA_943324055.2 Chitinophaga pinensis | reverse complement strand
TTTTAGTTCTGTTGGTATTAATGCTAGGTAGGGCCATGTTCTTATCACGTTTTCTTACTGCGAAAATCCCCCCTAAAACGGACACCAAGAAATTTAATTTTCCATTTTGGTTATGCACAGCCACTTGCGCCAACAATTAACATAAAATTTGGGTTATTCACGTGTTTTGCACTTTGGAAACCCACTTATTCACTTCAAAATTACAGTGAGCATTATTTTAGCTTCGTTCCTTAGAAATTTGATTGCTCAACCAGATAATACGCGTACTGGCTTTAGAATGGAGAGGGGGCCGTATTTTTTGTGCAAAAGCACCTAAAAAATTGTATTTTTGAAGCTATACCATAAAGATCGAATATGACGATTAGTTATCGCTGGCTGAGTGAATATTTACCACAAATAGTAAGTCCTGAACAGTTATCTACTATATTGACTTCTATAGGATTAGAAGTAGAGTCCTTGGAATTAGTCGAAAATTACAAAGGAGGCTTGGCGGGTCTAGTTGTAGGAGAGGTGATTGCATTGTCTCAACATCCAAACGCAGATAAATTAAAGCTAACTCAAGTAAATATTGGTGCTACTCAACCACTGAATGTGGTATGTGGTGCATCCAATGTGGCATTAGGGCAAAAAGTAGTAGTAGCTCCAATAGGAACTACTATTTATCCAAAAGGTGCTGAACAGGGAATTACAATGAAGTTGGCTAAGATTAGAGGGGAAGAAAGTGAAGGAATGATATGTGCAGAAGATGAAATTGGATTAAGTGATGACCATGGCGGAATTATTGTTTTAAATGCGGCCGTTAAAGCAGGCACCCCTGTTGCGGATTTATATGAATATTATCAAGACTGGATTTATGAAATAGGGTTGACACCAAACAGAATGGACGCTATGAGTCATTTTGGGGTGGCTAAAGATGTATGTGCTTATTTATCTTACCATGAAAAGCCAGTAACTGCAATTAGCCCGCTCAATAAGGTTTCCATAAAGGATCAATCAGTAACATCATTTTCAGTGGTAATCGAGGATGAAGAAGCTTGTGGACGTTACAGTGGCTTGGTGATTGAAGGCGTTAAAGTGCAGGCTTCTCCAGCTTGGTTAAGGAATAGATTACAAGCAATTGGAGTTAGATCCATCAATAATATTGTAGATATTACTAATTATATTTTACACGAAACAGGACAGCCTTTGCATGCATTTGATGCAGCAGCAATAAAAGATAAAAAAATAATTGTAAAAAAATATCCAGCAGCAACATTATTCGTTACACTGGATGGTACAGAACGAAAGTTAACAGCGAATGATTTAATGATTAGCGATTTTGAAAAACCATTATGTATCGCTGGGGTGTTTGGCGGACAAGCAAGTGGTGTAAAGGAAACGACCACCACCTTATTTTTAGAAAGTGCTTGGTTTGAGAATATACATATTCGTAAAACATCGGTGCATCATGGGCTTAGAACCGACGCTGCTACGCGCTTTGAGAAGGGTGTAGATATTGCAGGAACGGTCAATGTATTAGAACGTGCTGCTGCAATGATTCAAGAAATTGCTGGCGGAAAATGTAGTGAAGTAATTGATATATATCCGCATCCTGCAGTGAAGACAACGGTTACATTAACCTATGCTTATTTGAAAAAGTTAAGCGGAAAATTTTACCCAGCTGCGCAAGTAAAAACCATATTGACAAGTTTAGGATTTGAATTAATAAAGGAAGACGATTTGAGTATTGAAGTAGCCGTGCCACATCATAAGCCTGATATTAGTTTGCCAGCGGATTTAGTGGAGGAGGTATTACGTATAGATGGTTTGGACAATATTGCAATTCCTAGTTCTATCACCATTAGTCCATCGATCGACCCGCTAGAACAGAAAGAAAAATTCAAAGAAAAAGTAGCCAATTTTTTAGTTGGACGCGGATACACCGAAATATTGACTAACTCTATTACAAACAGTGCCTATTTCTCAGAGGAAGTCCTACAGTCTGCAGTAAAAATGCTTAATAGCTTAAGTGCTGATTTAGATATCATGCGCCCCTCGATGCTAGAGACTGGGCTAGAAACGATTGCGTATAATTTGAATAGAAAAAATACAGCCATTTCGTTTTTTGAAATGGGCAAAGTGTATGGCAAGTCATCCAAAGGGAAGTACTACGAATCAGAACAATTGGCGATTTATATTTCAGGAAAACAAACGGAAGCTAGTTGGAGAAATAAAGGGGTGGAATCTGATTTTTTTGTTGCAAAAGGCATTGCGCAATCCATTTTTATTTTATTAGGAATTGAAGGAGGGACTTGGAAAACAAATACACAAGGGCAGGTTGATTTTATATACAATAAACAAACGGTGGGTCATTTACAAGTGATTGGATCTACTAAGCTACAATCCTTTGGCATCAAGCAACCGGTACTTTATATGCAGTTTGATTTAGCGACTTTATTAGCATTATATCAAAGTAAAAAAGTAGTGTATCAGGAAGTTTCTAAATATCCTTCTGTCGAAAGAGATTTGGCATTGGTCGTGCCACAGGCTACTAAATATGAAGCCATCGAAGCTTGTATAGTAGAGGCCAAGCTCACCGCCTTAAAAGACACCCGAGTGTTCGATATTTTTGAGAGTGATAAGTTAGGACATCAGAAAAAATCAGTTGCTATTAATTTTGTTTTTAACGCAACGGATAAAACTTTAACAGATACTGAAATTGATGGTATGATGAAAAAGCTAATTCAACTATTTGAAAAGAATATTCAAGCAGAAATTAGAAAATAACTACATTCAATAACAAATTTATTTACATGGTTGATTTGAATTCTTCATTATCTCTATTACAAGAAAAGGTGCAGCTTTTGTTAAAGCAGCATGCTGCATTAGAAAAGGAGCATCAACAACTCAAAAATACCTTCGCTCAGCAAGCACAACGTAGTGTTGAACTCGAATCACAGTTAAAAGCAGGACAGGCGCAATTAACTGCGTCTTTAATGAATAAGTCTGCAATGGATCCTGCCGAGAAAGAAAAGTGGGTGAAACAAATAGACCAATACCTAAAGGAAATTGACAGTTGTATCAATAACCTGAATCCCTAATATTTGAGCTATGTCAATTGAAACAACCCCGAGTGCTGAACTAATACCAGTGAATATTACCATTGCCGACAGGTCGTACAGGGTAAAAATTTCCCCATCTGATGAGGAAGCAGTCCGCAAAACCGCAGCCATTATCAACCAAAAAATGGTCGAATTCAAGAATTTGTATGCTGGGAAGGACCAACAAGACTATATTTCGATGTTTTTATTATGGTTTACCACCCAGCAACAAGCGCCTGGTCAAAACATGTATGAGCTTGAGCAAGTCCAAAATCAAATCGATTCGCTCACAGCTGCAATCGAAAAGGGGCTTTCGCATACTTAATGCGACTCCAAAGTCTAATCTTTCCATTAATTGTTTATCTTCGTACCCGAACCTTTGACGCGTTATATGGAATCGGGAAACGTCATCTTTGTGCTAT
>CALPKD020000224.1 GCA_943324055.2 Chitinophaga pinensis | reverse complement strand
ATATCAACTTCATCTTATGGAAACATTTGGTATAAAGATGGGGTATTATTAAGTGATACGAATCGGATTTTCAAGCCTACTTTGTCTGGCTTATATACGGTTAAAACAAATCAAAATGGTTGTTTGAGTCTTACTGCCGGAACTTACTATTTCATTGTCACTGATATTATAAATCTAAGTTCGAATGAATTCATTAAGCTCGCTCCTAATCCATTTATAAATCAACTTAATTTTGATTTCATAGTTAGAGGGTATCAAAAATTAAATTTAGTTTTCATTTCTATGCCAAGTGGTAGTTTAGTAGCTTCACGGCAGGGTGTTTTTCCTGGTAGTCAGATTAATCTTGCGGGATTAGCTAGCGGGGTTTATTTAGTAAGAATTAGTTCAGAAGACGGTAAATTGAGTTATCAGTTCAAGATGGTTAAGATGTAAAGCAAATAGATAAAAAATGCTTCTTGCATAACATTAAATCATAAATTGTTTAATAAAATCTAATTTATGAAGCTTGTATATGCTGCTTTATTCCTGTTCATTGTAAATAATGCAATCTCCCAAAAAAATGGGAAGAGTGCCTCAATTTTAGATCAAAGGCCCGAAATTGAAAATCCAATTTTAAAGGGATTTTACCCTGATCCATCCATTTGTAGGGTAGGAGAAGATTATTATTTAGTAACCTCTTCCTTTGAATATTATCCAGGGATTCCAATTTTTCATAGTAGGGATTTGGCGCATTGGGAGCAAATTGGTCATGTCTTGGACAGACCTTCTCAATTGAATCTAGATAGTGTGCGCGTTTCGGGTGGAGTATATGCACCAACCATTAGATACAATAAAGGAATTTATTACGTGATCAACACGCTGATAGGTAAAGGGGGTAATTATTATGTAACCGCTACCAACCCGGCAGGCCCTTGGTCAGATCCCATTTGGTTAGATGACTCGCCTGGTATTGATCCTTCCTTGTTTTTTGATGACAACGGAAAAGTGTATTATACAGGAAACGGGAGGCCAGTTGAGAATTCGCCTGAATCAAAAAAACGTCATATCTGGCTTCAAGAATTAGATTTAAATACAAGAAAATTAGTTGGAGATAAAAAAATTATTTTAGTAGAAGGCGCATTGCATGATGCACAAAGTGCTGAAGCGCCGCATCTGTATAAAAAAGAGGGGTATTATTATTTAATCATTGCTGAAGGAGGCACAGGGGATAATCATGCTGTTACAATTTTTAGAAGTAAAGACATTGCAGGGCCATATGAATCGAATCGAAAAAATCCAATACTTACACATCGAAATTTAGGAAAGTCATATCCTATTGCTGCAACTGGTCATGCGGATTTGGTTGAAACACAAAACGGAGAATGGTGGATGGTATTACTTGGTGTAAGGCCTTATGGTGGATTCCATTATAATTTAGGAAGAGAAACCTTTATCACACCTGTTCAATGGGAAGATGGATGGCCCGTTGTGAATCCAGGAGAAGGGAAAGTTTTATTTAAACAAGTTGGCCCCAATCTGCCTATTTTTAAAACTACCCCAGTTGCAACAAAGGATGATTTTTCTAAGGACAGCTTAAATTATGTCTGGAATTTTTTACGTACACCAAGAAATAAATTTTGGTCATTACAACAAAATAAGGGTTTTTTAAGAATGCATTTATTGCCTGAAAACATAACAGAGCTTAGGTCACCTGCATTTATTGGACGAAGGCAGCAGGATACAAGCTTTGAAGCTACTTGTAAAATGATCTTTTCTCCTGCTACTGAAAATGAAACGGCTGGTATGGTTTTATTTATGAATAATGATTTTCATTTTAGATTCGAAAGAGTCATAAAAGAGGGTAAGGGGCAATTGATAATCACTAAAAGACATGCGGGGAAAGAGACGACTTTATTTATGATGCCTTGCGAAGATAAAAAATTAGTACTAGGCGTTTTTGCGAATGGCCAACAGTATGGATTTAAAATAGGTGACGGGGCAGGACATTGGAAAATACTATTAAATAAGGTAGATGGCAGAACCTTAAGCAGAACCAATACGGGCGGGTTTACAGGCACTTATATTGGCTTGTATGCAAGTAGCAATGGGAAGCCTAGCAATAATTATGTTGATTTTGATTGGTTTACTTACTCCAAAAAGTAAACCCACATAATCTTGTAATACTTTAACGGTATCAATATTTACATTAAATCCTGTATTTTCAATCCTCGAGCATAATGGGTCATTAAAAAAAGAAACTGAATATGAAAATTAAAGGACTTAGGTGGTGGATCGTCGGATTAATAGGGCTTGCTACTATTATCAATTATATTGATAGAAGTGCAATTAATATTATGTGGCCATACATTTATAAAGAATTTGGGATTGCAGAGGTAGACAATAAAAATGCACTCGCAATGATTACTACTTTTTTTATGATTGCCTATGCAGTTGGACAGATGGTTACCGGGAAAATGATGGATGCAATTGGTACAAGACTTGGGATGGTGGTTTCAATTAGTGCTTGGAGTGTATCTATTGCACTTCATGCTTTTTCAAGAACCATTTTGTCTTTTAATATTTTTAGAGCGATGCTTGGTTTTAGTGAAGCCGGTAACTGGCCTGGAGCTACTAAAAGTAATGCAGAATGGTTTCCTGCAAAAGAGCGTGCAATTGCGCAAGGAATTTTTGGAGCAGGTGCATCACTTGGTTCAGTGGTTGCGGCACCATTTATTGCATATGTTTTTCTTGCTTTTGGATGGAGGACTACTTTTGTAGGTATAGGATTTCTTGGATTACTTTGGATTAGTCCGTGGTGGTTGATCAATAAAAATATTACTTCTAAACATCCTTGGTTGACAAAGGAGGAGCTATTGCATATTCAAGGGGATCAAGCGTCACTAAAAATTGCAAATGATACACCTGTGCAAACCTGGCGTCAATTATTACAATTTCGCAATACATGGGGGATCATTTCGGCTAGATTTTTTCTTGATCCTGTATGGTGGATGTTCTTAACTTGGTTGCCTACTTTTTTAAAAGACCAAATGGGGTTTGACATCAAACAAGTTGGCGCTTTTGCATGGATGCCGTATTTAATGGCTGCAATTGGTGGGATGATGGGCGGTTTTTATTCAAGTAGTTTAATTAATAAAGGTATGGATGCGCCAAGAGCACGAAAAAAGGCCATTGCAATTGGCTGTTTAATTATGCTTTCCGCTTTGTTAGGTATATTATTTAATCTAGAACAACTTAAGGATCATGTACAGCTTGCTATCTTTTTAATTGGCGCTACATTATTTGGTTTTCAATTCTTAATTAATAATCTACAAACACTTCCATCCGATTTTTTTAGTGGAAAAAATGTAGGAGCAGTTTCGGGAATGGGAGGTATGGCAGCTGTTTTGGGGACCATTATTATTACATTATTAGTTCCATTCATTTCAAAGACTAGCTATTATTCCTTTTTCGCATTAGCTGCTTTACTAGTTCCAATAGGATGGATCTGTATTCGGTTTTTCACAGCTGGGCATAAAAAAGCCTAAGTAATTGATACTTAGGCTTAACTGCGGACCGGACGGGACT
>CALPKD020000223.1 GCA_943324055.2 Chitinophaga pinensis | reverse complement strand
GTCATTGTTTCCATGTTAGAAGTAATGGATGATTGCGATAGAGCAGAGAAGCAATTGAATAGTGCCGATGATTTAGCTGTTCAAAAAGAAGGCATTCAATTGGTGTTTAATAAAGTAAGATCAACACTTCAATCAAAAGGAGTCACTGCAATGGAAAGTTTGCACAAGGATTTTAATGTTGAATTGCATGAAGCGATTACCGAAATTCCTGCACCAAATGATAAGATGAAAGGAAAGGTAATGGACGAAGTGACTAAGGGTTATTTTTTAAATGATAAAATTATTCGTTTCGCTAAAGTGGTCGTAGGTAAATAAACAAAACGTTATGGCAAAAAGAGATTATTACGAGATACTTGGAGTGAGCAAATCTGCAACAGCGGACGAAATTAAAAAAGCGTATCGTAAAGTAGCGATGCAATTTCACCCGGATCGAAATCCAGGTGACAAAGCCGCGGAAGAAAAATTCAAGGAAGCAGCAGAAGCATATGAAATTTTAAGCGACGCAGATAAAAAATCAAAGTACGATCGTCATGGTCACGCAGCTTTTGGCGGTGGTGGTGGCGGTGGTTTCCATGGCGGCGGCGGGATGGATATGAATGATATATTTAGTCAATTTGGGGATGTTTTTGGCGGTGGTGGTGAAGATATGTTCGGTAACTTTTTTGGTGGGGGACGAAGTCAATCAAGAGGTTCCAGATCGAGAGGTCAAAGAGGTAGTAATTTGAGGATTAAATTAAAATTGAATTTTGAAGAAATAGCAAATGGCGTAACCAAACAAGTGAAAGTAAAAAAGCATGTGCTTTGTACAACTTGTGGGGGCAACGGTGCGAAAGATAAAAATAGTGTGCAAACTTGTAACACTTGTAATGGTTCAGGTCAAGTGCGTAAGGTGACCAATACCTTCTTAGGACAAATGCAAACAGTGAATACTTGTCCAACCTGTAATGGGGAAGGAAATACGGTGACTTCAAAATGTACTGCATGTAAAGGAGAAGGAAGAGTATATGGTGAAGAAACGATATCGATTGATATCCCTGCAGGTGTTCAAGATGGCATGCAGTTAAGTATGTCTGGAAAAGGAAATGCAGGCGAAAGAGGTGGATCTGCAGGGGATTTGATTATCATGATACAGGAAGAACCACATGAGTTTTTACATAGAGATGGGTTGAATGTAGCATACGATTTATATATCACTATTCCGGATGCTGTTTTTGGTACAAGTGTGGAAGTGCCTACAATTGATGGACGTGCTAAAATAAAAATACCAACAGGTACCCAAAGTGGTAAGATATTCAGATTAAAAGGAAAAGGATTCCCAGAAGTGCAGGGTTATGCCAAAGGGGATCAATTGATTCACGTAAACATTTGGACACCTCAGCATGTAAGTGAGGAAGAAAAAGCAATCCTAGAAAAATTACAAGAGAGCCCTAACTTTCAACCTAAACCAGTGAAAGGAGAAAAGAGCTTTTACGATAAAGTGAAAGAAGCTTTCAAATAGATAATAAAAAAGGGGATTGATTTAAGATGCATTAACAAGGAAAACAAAATGAGTAATACAATGACTCATTTTAAAAATCATAAGAGATTAGTAATAAAAAAAGGGGATTTTTCAATCCCCTTTTTTTATTACTAATTAGTCTTCTTTTAGCTGATAAATTTCTTTGTTGTTTCTGCCTAATCCGTCATAGTCTAAGCCATAGCCAACTACAAACTTATTAGGAATATCAAAACAGGCATAGTCCACTTTAACAGGGAAAGCCAATGCTTCTGTTTTATTTAATAACACCGCTATTTTTATAGAAGCAGGTTGGTGTGAAGCTAGTTCGGGTAAATAGTGATGCAATGTTTTTCCGGTGTCTATGATATCCTCAAGGATAATCACATCTCGTCCATTTACATTTGCATCAAGGCCAATAGCAGTGATTACATTCCCTGTCGAACTCGTTCCTTTATAGGAGGCCAGCTTGATAAAGGAAACTTCTGCCTCAATAGTGATTTGTTTAAACAAGTCAGCAGTAAATAGGAAAGAGCCATTTAAGATAGATAAGAAAATGGGCTTTTTGCCCGCATAATCTTTATTTAATTGTGCGGCTAAAATGGTTATTTTTTCTTGAATTTGTTGTTCACTTAAATAGGGTACAAATTCCTTATCTAAAATTTTCAATATCGACATGGAGTGATGAATTTAGGGGTTAGTTATTTTTTCTTTTTCTTGAAAAAATTAAAATCACTATTTTTCGTAGAATCATTGTGCAATTTAGGACTTTCAATTACAATAGGGGACACCTTTTTTTGCTCTATGGGTTTCACTAACAATAATGTGTTATTTGATTTGATCGCATCGCCCTGTTTCAAATTGTTATAGGTCATTAAAGCCTTTAACTGTATACCTTCTGATTGGCTAATCTCGTATAGGGTTTCGCCTTCCTTTATAATATGGATGCTTTTGTTCCCTTCCTTTTTCTTAGCAGCTATAAATATAAGTTGGTCATTTTTAAGCAGGTCTGTTTCACTTAAATCATTGTACTCAAATAATTTATATAGGGATACATGATAGTTGCTTGCGATACTTAACATGGAGGTACCAGCAGTTGCCCAAATTGCAGGAACTTGATTCACTCTAAACCTTTCTTTGGGGTAATTATAAATAGGTTTGTGAATCACAACAGTATCTTGTTGTGTAAGGGGCATTAAAGTTTTAGTAGGTGCCGTCACCTGAACGGGTTCATTTACAATGTCTAAATGGTTTAATTGCTTAGGAGCTACACTGCCTGAAGTTGTATTGGCTTCAATTCCATTTATTTTATTGATACTGGTTTCTCTTGAGGGCACGAGTGGGGTAATCTTTATGGTCTGTGTACTATCGTTTTTATATTGAATCGTATCTTTCAAAGTAACAGTTTGCTGCACTATACTTTTTGCTGTGTCTTTTATAAGGGTTAAAGGAAGCGTCTTTGCTGCCGTTGGGGTAGGTATTACAACACTATCGCTAAAGCTTTCTACTTCTTCGGCCAATTCTGGGAAATTATATTGTGAAAGTTCATAATCGTCAATCACCTTCAGTAATTTTTTCGGGTAATCACTAGCAGTTGCGTAACCAGCTTTTTTTAATCCATAAGCCCATGCAGAATCATCAACCGGGTCTAATAAAAATAGCGGTGCATAATTTGGACGTAATTTTAAAAAATCAGAATGATCTTTAAAAGAGCTAATTGCATCTTTATATACCCTAAAGCATTCTTGTTTCGTATCATCATCCTGAAAAGTGGTTTCTCCTTTCCAGTCTAATTTACATTTAATACCAAAATGATTATTTGCATTTTTTGCTAAACTACTTTCGCCACTATTTGATTCAACAATGCCTTGAGCAAGTGTGATAGAAGCTGGTACGCCAGTGCGTTTCATTTCTTGAACAGCGATATCCTTATACTGGTCAATGTATATTAAGGTAGCTGTTTTTTGTGCAATGATCCAATTGGGTAGGCTAAATAAAATCAACAACACGAGTAATCTATATTTCATTCAATTTATTTTTTTCTAATTAAAGTCAACCCATCTCTAATAGTGAGCATCGATTGTTCTGTTC
>CALPKD020000222.1 GCA_943324055.2 Chitinophaga pinensis | reverse complement strand
ATGCAACAATTCGTGCATCTTGAATAAATGGCAAATCTCTCAGCCATTTTTCATTGTATGCAATAATCATAGGGTTTAGAATATCCCCCTGCTTGAAGAACAAGTTTTTTTGAATGATTTTATTATTGGTGTTATTATGAAGCTTATCCGCTAATCGGGTGAGCGGGTCTTTTATAATTGATTTATCAGAAGTAAGTGTGGCTCCAAAGTGCCGCTGTTCAATATGGATTGAATTGATTCTCTTCCCCTCCATTTTAGAAACAGACAGCATGAAACGGCTAATGGATATATTTGTAGAATCGATTAAAGGGTTGGGCTTACCCTTAAAAAGTTTAAAAAAGCTTTCGACTAATGTAGTGTCTTTTGAAGTAACAATATTTTGCTGATACCCCTTTATCTGTCCAATGGAGGAAAGTACCCCAACAGCGAATAAGAAAAATAAAATTATTTTTTTTGACATTACAGGACAATACTTTCTGTTGAATTTACAATCGATCAAATTTACAAAATATTAGTAATAAAAAGTCCCTATATGTATTATAAAGGGACTTTTAAACTGTTAAAGTATTTCTGCTATTATTATAAAACTTTCACTGCCCTTGTTTTTAACGACTCCATTGGAATGTTAAGTAATTTGCCTATTTGCTTGCCATTTCGATAAGAGATTACTCTTAGTATACTCACATCTTCCGGTAAGTTAAATTGGGTTACATATTTACTAGAAAAATCATCTGGCATAGATTCGTCTATTGTATAATAGAAATTTAATCCCTCTATTTCGCCTTCCATGGTTACATGAAATTCCCCTTTTGTATTAAGTGTTGTTTTGACAATTGGATCATAAATGCTTTTTGCGTATTTAATTTGAGCAGCGTCTAGGCGATCGAAGTGCTGCTCAACTCTGTTTGAAAATGAAGTCCAGTTTTTCTTTTCCTTAGGTGACCATATTGCCTCCGCAATTGCTAATGCTCGAGGGTAGGTCATGTATTCGGCATTTCTAATATTTTGAATTTGCTCGGTCCATAAGTTTGCTTGTCCCCCTAAAATCATACTTGGGTCAACGCCCTCCGGTACTGGCTCAAATTGATAGGTTCTATTCAGTCTCAGGCCTTGGTATACTTTGCCTTCTGCAGTTACTTCACCTTGGTAATAGTCAATATAGGTATAGTCGTTTGGTGACATTACTACCTTGTGATTTTGTTTAGCAGCTTCAATACCTCCTTTCATTCCTCTCCAACTCATTACTGCAGCATTCCCCGCTAATCCACCTTCTAATATTTCATCCCACCCAATTATCTTTTTCCTTTTAGAATTAATTATTTTCTCAACGCGCTTTACAAAATAACTTTGCACTTCCTGTTGATTTTTCAAATTTTCCCTTTGCATTAATTCATGCACTTCACTACTTTTCTCCCAATTGTTTTTTGGGCATTCATCGCCACCCATATGGATATAGTCAAAGGGGAATAGGGTAGCGATCTCTCCAAATATTTTGTCCAATGCAGTGTATACTTTTTCACTTGCAGGGTTTAAGGTGTTTTCTATTCTAGCAGTGATATGCCCATTTAAGCCACCCCAATCAATAAAACCTTGACCAGCGTTTACTTGATAGTTATTGGTTGGCACAGTGCTTAATTCAGGATAAGCAGCTAAAATGGCCATGCTGTGTCCTGGGATATCTATCTCTGGTACTATATCTACGAATTTAGATTTGGCGTAGGCTACTAATTCTTTAATATCCTCTTGTGTGTAAAAACCTCCATAGGTTTTAGGCTCGTCGATACTAGGGGCCGTTATATTCGCCCACTTACCTTTTCTTTCAGGTCTCCATGCTCCAACTTCAGTTAGCTTTGGCATGGATTTTATTTCAATTCTCCATCCTTGATCATCCGTTAAATGTAGATGCAAAATATTATACTTATAGCGCACCATATCATCGATATATCTTTTCACTTCTGCTTTTGTAAAAAAATGTCTACTTACATCTAGCATCAATCCTCTCCATTCAAATCTTGGTTTATCCAAAATAGATACATAATCAATTTGGACTTTGTTCGTGGCATTCTTTTTATTCATTGTAGCAGGCATTAATTGGCAAAGTGTTTGCCAACCGTAAAATAGCCCTGCTTTTGTATTGGCAGCAATTGTGATGCCTTTTTCATTTACATTTAGCGTATAACCTTCTTTGCCTAATGTGGGGTTGTCGTTAAGAAACAATTGAATGTCTCCTTTTGTACTAGAGATATTTACTTGCGCATCCTTAATATTTTTGAATGTTGCACTTATTTCAGCTGCCAAATCCTTTGTCTCATTGGAAGTATTAATTACGATATTTTTTGGAAGGGTATACGTACCTGTATTGGTTGTAATTTGAAAAGGTTCAGGTATAATAATTTTATTTTGAGCAACCGATGTTATTGTAGTTCCCAATGTAAAAAATGCTAGGACCAATTGATTCCATTTCATATAAAATTATTTTTTGTTTTTTGCTCACTAAAGATACTAAAAATAAAAAACCCGACCTTGATTTCACAGGTCGGGTTGGGGTATACTTTGAGGGAAGACTAGTATCTGTATGCGTCAGATTTAAACGGACCAGCTTGAGGTATGCCTAAATAAGCAGCTTGCTCAGTTGTTAATACGTCTAATTCTACACCAATTTTAGCTAAGTGTAAACGAGCAACTTTCTCATCTAAATGCTTAGGTAAAACGTATACTTTGTTCTCATAATTCTTGTTGTTAGTCCATAATTCAATTTGAGCTAATGTTTGATTAGAGAAAGAGTTACTCATTACAAATGATGGATGACCAGTAGCGCAACCTAGGTTTACTAAACGGCCCTCCGCTAAAACAATCACATCTTTGCCATCAATGTTGTATAAGTCAACCTGTGGTTTAATAGTATCTTTTGTATGACCGTAGTTTTTATTTAACCAAGCCATATCAATTTCAATATCAAAGTGACCAATATTACAAACAATTGCTTTGTCTTTCATCACTCTGAAATGATTTTCATTGATTAAATCTCTACAGCCAGATGCAGTAACAATAATGTCTGCTTCTTTAACCGCATCAATCATTTTCTTTACTTCAAAACCATCCATTGCTGCTTGTAAAGCACAAATAGGATCAATCTCAGTAACGATTACGCGACAACCAGCACCACGCAATGAACCAGCCGAACCTTTACCTACGTCACCGTAAGAACCAACTACTGCTACTTTACCAGCCATCATTACATCAGTTGCACGACGAATTGCGTCTACTAATGATTCTTGACAACCGTATTTATTATCAAACTTAGATTTTGTAACTGAATCGTTTACATTGATTGCTGGCATTGGTAAAGTTCCTTTAGCCACACGCTCGTATAAACGATGTACACCTGTAGTTGTTTCTTCACTCAATCCTTTGATACCATCAACAAACTGAGGATATTTATCCAATACCATGTTTGTTAAATCACCACCATCATCCAAGATCATATTTAAAGGACGATCTTCACCGCCAAAAAATAATGTTTGCTCAATACACCAGTCACCTTCTTCAATAGATTGACCTTTCCAAGCAAATACACCCACACCTGTT
>CALPKD020000221.1 GCA_943324055.2 Chitinophaga pinensis | reverse complement strand
TTTTATTAATAGAATCACCGCTTAATATTAAATTATTTAAAGTGCCAATGATAGGTAAACTAGCGCCTACATTGGTTTCAAATAAAAATGATGCATTGTATTCGCGGGCTAATGACTTTAATTTTAAATAATTATCATAAGGCGATGAGCAAGCTATTTTATTACAAGCCACCACCGATACTGCCTTTCCTAATAATTGAGCATAAACATTAGCCACCTGCTCGTGCGCAGTCACATCTACAAAAACACTGTTTCTTAAATTATTAGCAATGATAGTAGCAACATATTGATTGATATCTCCTAAGGGCGCTTTGGTTAACTGTTCCCTCCAATTCGTTAAATCAATGCCTTCTTGATTTATAATTTGTCTTTTACTATTTGCAATCCCTACTATATTAATTTGCAAGCGCAAATTTTCCTGTATATAAGATGCTTGCTTTTTTATTTGATCTAATAATTTTCCGCCCACATTACCTACTCCTGCAATATAAAGATTGACTTGCTTATAAGAAGTTTCAAAAAAAGCTTCATGCAATACGTTAATAGCTTTTCGAACATCCTGTGTCGCAATCACTGCCGTAATATTTTTTTCAGATGAGCCTTGTGCAATAGCACGCACATTAATACCGTTTCGGCCAAGCACCCCAAACATTTTTCCACTTACACCTGGGTGACTTTTCATTTGCTCTCCCACCAATGCCAATATAGAAACTTCTTTTTCAACAATTAAGGGTTCTACCTTTTGTGTATTAATTTCTTTCTCAAATTCAGCATCCACCGCTATTTTGGCCTGGTGTGCATCCTGTATATTCACCCCTACACAAATAGAATGCTCCGATGAACTTTGTGTAATTAAAATAATATTGATTTGTTTTTTCGCCAAGGCTTCAAACAATCGTTTTGAAAATCCTGGAATACCGATCATACCACTTCCTTCTAAACTCAATAAACAAATATCTTGTATACTTGAGATACCTCTAATAAAATTATCATCCTTAGGCGAGTCATTTTGTATAATAGTACCTGGATGATTAGGCTCAAATGTATTTTTAATTAAAACCGGAATGTTTTTTTGCATCACCGGTTGTATCGTCGGAGGATAAATAACTTTAGCACCAAAATGTGATAATTCCATCGCTTCCTGATAAGAGATTTGTGGAATTTCCTTTGCATTGTGTACAATTCTTGGATCGGCTGTCATCATTCCACTTACATCCGTCCAAATTTCTAATTGTTTCGCATCCAATGCTGCTGCAAACAATGCCGCCGTGTAATCTGATCCACCTCGTCCTAATGTTGTTGTGTTTCCTTCCTTATCGGATGCAATAAATCCAGGGATCACATATAAATCAAATGTATGAGCAGAAGAAGCAAAATAGTTTTTAATATTAGTATATGTAAGTTCCTTATCTACAGCTGCATTTAAAAAATTAGAATCTGTTTTAATTAATTCGCGCGCATCAACCCATTGTTGTTTAATTCCTTTTGATTCAAAAGTAGCTGCTATAATTTTGGAAGATAATATTTCACCATAACATACAATCTTATCTTTCATACGAGGTGTCAACTCCTTTAACATAGACAAGCCTTCGCAATTGGCTTCTATATCGTTAATGACTTGTTTGACTATACTCAATGTGGCACTTTGTTGTTGTACTGGTATTAATACACGTACAATGTCTAAATGCTTTTGTTCGATATTTTCAATAATGGTTTTATAGGCCTCGTTACCTTGCGCCGCTGTTTGTGCTAACATTAATAATTGATCCGTCACGCCACGCATCGCAGAAACCACTACAATACTTGTTTGTTTTTTGACACTTTCTGTCACTATGGAAACAACACTTCCAATTGACTCCTCTGTTCCTACCGAACTTCCTCCAAATTTTAAAACCTGCATATCCCTTTCTATTTTTTGACCATACTATTACTGCTAAATTAAATAGCCATAAATATTATCGTCTTTATTTATTTCATTGTAATTGATATTGTATTGCTTCATATTATGTATGAGCAATTCATGATCCTTCTTTGACCTTAATTCCAATCCTACTAAAGCGGGCCCTGCTTCCTTATTATGTTTTTGTACATACTCAAATCTTGTAATGTCATCATATGGGCCCAACACCTTATTTACAAATTCTTTTAATGAACCTGGGCGTTGCGCAAATCGAATTAAGAAATAATATTTTAATCCTTCATAAATTAAAGAGCGCTCTTTAATTTCTTGCATGCGCGCAATATCATTATTACCGCCACTCACAATACAAACAATAGTTTTGCCTTTGATTTGTTCTGCAAAATCATCTAATGCAGCAATAGACATAGCCCCAGCTGGTTCTACTACAATAGCCTCCTCATTATACATTTGTAAAATAGTAGTACAAATTTTTCCTTCAGGTACCAATCGCATATCATCTAACACATCTTTACAAAATGAGAATGTGATATCACCTACTCTTTTTACCGATGCACCATCTACAAACTTGTCAATGTTTTCAAGTTCAACAGGCTCTCCCGATTTTAAAGCCCAAAACATACTTGGCGCTCCTTCGGGCTCTAATCCAATCACTTGGGTACTTGGCGAATATTTTTTAAAATAACTTCCTACACCCGCACTTAAGCCTCCGCCACCCACAGGCATAAAAATATAATCAATAGGGTGCTGTGTAAATGATTTGATGTCTTCTAAAATTTCAACACCAACAGTAGCTTGTCCTGAAATAATAGATACATGATCAAAAGGTGGTACAAATGTCATACCGTGTTCGATCGTGTATGCTTTTGCTGCCACTGCAGTATCATCAAATGTATCTCCTACTAAAATAACTTCCACAAAATCTTCCCCAAACATTTTAGTTTGAGTTACTTTTTGTTGAGGTGAAGGGATGGGCATAAATACCACTCCCTTCACTCCTAATTTTTTACAACTATAAGCAAAGCCTTGTGCATGATTTCCTGCACTTGCGCATACTACCCCCTTCGCTAATATCTCGGGTGGTAATTGACTCATCATATTGTAAGCCCCTCTTAATTTATAAGATCGTACAATTTGTAAATCCTCGCGCTTTAAATAAACATTGCATTGATATTTACGAGATAAATTAGCATTCAATTGAAGTGGGGTGTGATTCACCACCGACTTTAATCGCTTTGCCGCTCCCTCCATATCTAGCACATGCTTATTTATTTTCTTTGCTTCACTCATAATAATTCCATTTTATTTGCCAGGTTGATTTTCTGGTCTTAAACTTCTTACTGTTCTTCCTGCTTGCCACATTTCACTATTGTGGATGGCAGCTAATTCTACTTCTAATTTTTCACGATAATCCGCTTTACTATTTAAATCAATAGAACGAGCGGATTCCTTTCCTGTCGCTACGCTATTATATAAGTCTGTAAATACAGGCAAGGTTGCATCACGAAATTTAGTCCACCAATCCAACGCACCTCTTTGTGCTGTTGTTGAACAATTCGCATACATCCAATCCATTCCATTTTCAGCAACCAATGGCATTAATGATTGTGTTAATTCCTCCACTGTTTCATTGAATGCTTCTGATGGACTATGTCCGTTTTTGCGTAACACTTCGTATTGCGCTGCAAAGATACCTTGAATTGCGCCCATTAATGTGC
>CALPKD020000220.1 GCA_943324055.2 Chitinophaga pinensis | reverse complement strand
TCTGCTCATAAGCACTGATAATGCCGTCAATTTCGGCTGCTATACCCAAAATTACCCCACTTAATAGGTTGGTTTTGGTGTCATAACCGATTAATGGGAAGTCAATGGCCGGTTCGACCATCGGCAAAAGGGCTGTAAGTTCATGCATAGACTTGAACCGCATTTGCATTCCTGGCGAGATACTGCCTCCTAAAAAGGCATGGTGCTTACTTACGAAATTATAGGTGATGCAGCTTCCAAGTGCAATAACAAGGTTGTGTTGATTGGGAAAAAGATCGATCGCTGCGGCAACGAGCGCTATTCGGTCCGCTCCAATGGTTTCGGGCTTACCCACGGGGGTAGTGAAATTAATTAAACTGTTGGGGCCTAGCAAATGGAATTTTGAATGCGCAGCCAATAATGTTTCAATTGCTTTGTCATGATGTATTACAGATGCAAGTATGGTGCTTTCGGGCTTCCATTCTAAAAGGAGTGCTTCCATGTTTTGGACCGTTGCTTGCTCAAATACGTGAATTTTTGTAAGCGCGTCGTTTACAAAAACGGCTGCTTTTAATCGGGTGTTTCCAAAATCAAAACAAATGCAGGTTGACATATACTTACTTGAAATTCAAATTTAATCCCTTTGCATCAAAGATTATCTAAAACAATAGGCAAGTTGCAAAAGTTTTCAGTTCTTTGGAGTACAAAACAAGTCAATATGAAGGTTGCGGGATTTACGATTATAAAGAATGCAGTAGTAAATGACTTTCCTATCGTCGAAGCCATCCGTTCTATTTTACCAGTGGTGGATGAGATGATTGTTTTGATCGGTGATTCCACAGACGAAACCACCGCTTTAATTGAATCTATTGGAGATCCTAAAATTAAAATTCATCACTCCATTTGGAATAAGGATTTGAGAAAGGGCGGAGCGGTGTTAGCAGATGAAACCAATAAGGCATTTCATTTAATTGACCCTGCTTGCACTTGGGCTTTTTATATCCAAGGGGATGAAGTAGTACATGAAAAATATTACCCGGCGATTAAAGCGGCCTGCGAAAAATACAAAGAGGACACAGAAGTACAGGGGTTATTGTTTAAGTACAAACATTTTTATGGCACGTATGATTATGTTGGTGATAGCAGAAAGTGGTATGCACATGAGATAAGAATCATCAGGAATAACAAAGCAATTACTGCATATAGAGATGCGCAAGGCTTTAGAATTGGCAATACCAAACTGCCTGTAGCCCCTATAGATGCTAGCATCTATCATTATGGCTGGGTGAAGAGTCCAGCACAAATGAGAAAAAAACAAAAGGAAAGTAGTGTGTATTGGAATGATGATACACAAATGGAAAAAATAATTTCAAGCCCTGATTACTATGATTTTTCTGGCTTTGATTCGCTTGAAAAATTTACGGAGACGCATCCCAATGTGATGTTGGATCGTATTGAACGAAAAAACTGGGCAATAGATTTAGACGTATCTAAAAAGAAATTTTCTTTCAAAAATTTATGCTTGTATTATTTTGAGAAATGGACAGGCTTGCGTCCTTTTGATTTTAAGAATTATAAAATTATCAGACACTAATCATGTTTGCTATTCATGATATTACCGAGGGAGTCCAAAAAGGAGATTTTTTACTTTTGGCTAAAACTATTTCTCGAATCGAAAATAGAGCGGAGGGGGTAGATCTTTTTTTACAAGCCTTATTGCCAAAGGCGGTTCCGATTATTGGGGTAACGGGTCCTCCTGGTGCAGGAAAGAGTACCCTGATTTCCGCTTTGATTGGAGAGTGGATTAAGGAGGGGAAAAAAATAGCAGTCTTGTCGGTGGATCCTTCTTCGCCTTTTCATAAAGGGGCTATTTTGGGAGACCGCATTAGGATGAAGGAATGGTATTTGCACCCCAATGTGTTTATACGCTCTTTAGCTTCCCGTGGACACCTAGGTGGACTTACTAGCTCGATGATAGAATTAACAACCCTCTTGCAGTCCGTAGGGTTTGACAACATCATTTTAGAAACTGTAGGGGTAGGTCAGTCGGAAGTGGAAGTGGCATCCCTTGCCGACACGACGATTGTAGTATTGGTCCCAGAAGCAGGGGATGAAGTTCAAATGATGAAATCGGGTTTAATGGAAGTAGCTGATTTGTTCGTTGTCAACAAAAGCGACCGACCAGACGCTCAGATTTTTGCAAATCATATAGCGCAAATGATCATGGAAAATGGTCAAGATGCAGATGCTATTAAAGTAATAAAGACCGTGGCGAGTCAAGGTGAAGGGGTTCAGTTGCTCAATGAGGCGATTATGGCGCAGCAGCAAGTGATGATTCAACGCGGAGGTAATAAAAGGCTTATCCTGTCAAAGGTGATTCAGTTAATAGTCGCACACAGGTTGAGACAAATTGATTCCAAAAAGATGGAAACAGCTTTAGCAGAAGCATTAAAAAGTCCGCAATTCAATATTTTCAGGTTTATAAAGCAATACCTAGACTAAGAATTGGTCTTTTGCTCGTTTTTGCGCCAATTGTAGGCGATGTATACAATTATGGCAAAAGGCATGGCAGCGAGGTACAAAACCCCGGCATTGAAGCCTTTTCCCGCTTCCTCGCCAATTTGGCTAGCTGTTTTAGTACAAATAGAGCATTGCCCAAAACTCGTCGTAACAGCAGTAATTAGTACAAGTAGTAAGAGAATCCTTTTCATAGTTACAAAGTTAGCATAAAAAAACCCCGATATTTCGGGGGATCTTTATACAAATTTTAAGCGCTGGCTTTAGTTGCTTTTGTTGCAGTAGTAGCTGTAGTTGCTGCAGGCTTTGGTGCGGTTGAAGCGGTTTTGTGTGGTCTGCTTACACCGAAAGATCCCATGAATCTTTTTCCTTTAGCTGTTTTTTTATCTCCTCTTCCCATGATATTACGTTGTTTAAATAGTGAATTGACTGTAAAAATAAAAAAACCCCGCGAATATTTGACTATTCGAGGGGTTTTATTTCAAATTAATTTAAACTACAACTTACCGCTCAATTCTTTACCAGCCTTGAAACGTGCAACTTTTTTAGCTTTAATCTTAATGCTTTCACCTGTTTGTGGGTTACGACCTGTTCTTGCAGCACGCTTAGATACTGAGAAAGTACCAAAACCTACTAAAGTTACTTTATCCCCTTTTTTCAAAGATTTAGTTACTGCTTCGATAAAAGCATCTAAAGCTGCATTAGCTTGTGTTTTTGGACAATCAACTGCGTCAGCGATGTGTGCGATCAATTCTGCTTTGTTCATAGATGTGTTTTTTATAGTTTTAAACGATAGGACAAATTTATTAGGTTTTATGAAACGAAAAAATAATTTGACCTCTTTTTTAAATTTATTTTTCCACTAAAACCCTTAAAGAGTATGGTTTTCGAGGCAAAAGGAGCGTGCTGTCCAAAATCATTTTTTTATAAAAATGGCACAGAACCCTTTGTAGCATTGAGTTTTTAGATTTAGGAGGCTAAGATATAAGCCTGTAGCGGCTTTCGGGTAATCAAACTATCCACAATCAATTCACAATTTGCATTTTAGTAGCAAAATGGAAGCATTGGTCCCCCCAAGTAGCACTCAATTCTTGTAATAAGAGCTCGTTATGCATTGTGAGGTACTTATTCAGCTGTGATTGGTTTGTAGCAAATAATTGAAGTGT
>CALPKD020000219.1 GCA_943324055.2 Chitinophaga pinensis | reverse complement strand
TATTAATTATGGTTTTTTCTAGTATTTATTATTAGTATTTATTAATTATGGTTTTTTCTAGTATTTATTATTAGTATTTATTAATTATGGTTTTTTCTAGTATTAATTATTAGTATTTATTAATTGTGGTTTTTTCTAGTATTAAAAGGAATCAATTACTTCTACCCCTTTTTGATTAATTGTAGTCACATAAGTATGATGTGGTAATCCTAATTCGTTGTATAATTTATTCATGGCTGCTTCTACCGCCAATGCCGTGTCTTTTTCCTTGCTCAACATAAATATGGACGGTCCTGATCCTGAGATACCGCCGCCTAATGCACCGGCTTCCTTACATGCAATTTTTAATGCATCAAATCCTGGTATTAAGATGGATCGCACTGGTTCAATAATTACATCTTCCAATGACCTTCCTATTAAATCATAATCTGATTTCATTAATCCTGCAACTAGGCCTGCAATATTACCCCATTGCTTTATCGCATCTTTCAATAATACCTGTTGTCTTAATATACTTCGCGCGTCGGATGTTTTTACTTCGATTTGTGGATGTACAATGGTCACATATAATTCAGGAGAAGGCAAGGCAATAATTTCCAATGGGAAGATAGATCGCACAAGCGTCACACCCCCAAATATACAGGGTGCAATATTATCGGCATGCTTTACACCCGATGCTACTTTTTCACCGTTCATTGCAAAACGTACCAAGTCGTCATTACTAAAGGGTTTGCCTAATAAATGATTAGCTCCCACCACCGCACCTGCCGAACTTGCTGCACTTGATCCTACTCCACTTCCTGGCTTGATGAGTTTATTTATTTTTACGTCAAATCCTAAATGGTTTGGAACGCCTGCTGGCTTGGTACTTGCAAAACGTTCGGCATACTCCTCGATCAGCGCATTTAACGCTGCGCCCGCTACATTTTTTTCGGGATCGGTTGGTAAATTGTAATCGTCAATATTAATAATTTTAACGCTTGCTTCATTTGCTCCGCGTTCAACCATTTGCATTTCCATTTGGTCATATGGATTATTGACAGCAAAACCCAGGATATCAAATCCGCATACCATATTGGCAACAGTTGCTGGGGCTTTTATTTTTATCCATTGATTCATCGGAGTCATACAATTCAATTACTATTTATTAGTGGTTTTACTTATACCCTTGCTGCTCTTATTATATCTGCAAATACACCCGAAGCTGTTACATCCGCACCCGCGCCAGCACCCTTTATCACCAATGGCAATTCAGGATAACGCATCGAATAGAACAATACTAAATTGTCCTTTCCGTACAGATGGTAAAAATCAGAAGATGGCTGTATATGTTGTAGCCCTACTTTTGCAACCCCTTTGCCATTCACATCATTTTCGAACTTGGCAACAAACTTTAATTTACAATTAACTGCAGCTGCTGCATCGTATAGTTTTTTGAAATGTGGTTCTTGCTTTTCCATTTCGGCATAAAAATCCTCCACGCTGCCGTTAAAACAAGATGGTGGTAAAAAGGCATCGTTCACTATATCACTCATCTCTAATTTAGTTCCTGACTCTCGTGCCAAGATCATTATTTTACGCATTACATCGGTTCCTCCTAAATCCAAACGAGGATCTGGTTCGGTATACCCCTCAGCTTGTGCTTGTCGCACTACTTGTGCAAATGGAATGGTGCCGTCGTAATTATTGAACACAAAATTTAAGGTGCCCGATAATACTGCTTCAATTTTATTGATACTGTCTCCACTTCGGATTAAATCATTCAAGGTACCAATGATTGGCAAACTCGCTCCCACATTGGTCTCAAACAAGAAGGCTGCATTGTATTCTCTAGCCAATGATTTTAATTTTGCATAATGCGCATAAGGCGATGAACAGGCAATTTTATTACACGCTACTACCGATACCGCCTTCCCCAATAATTGTGCGTATACATTTGCAACTGTTTCGTGTGCAGTTACATCCACAAAAATAGTATTGCGCAAATTGTTTTCTAAAATGGCATTTACATAATCCGTAATGGTTCCAGCTGGTGCAACTTGCAATTGATCGCGCCATGTATTTAAATCAATGCCCTCAGGATTGATTAATTGCTTTTTACTATTGGCAATACCCACTATATTAATTTGTAAGCGCAATGTGTTTTGTAAATATGGAACCTGCTTTTTAATTTGTTCGATTAATTTAGAGCCAACATTTCCTGCACCTGCCACATATACGTTTACCTGCTTGTACGAGGTTTCAAAAAATTCCTCATGCAATACGTTGATTGCTTTTTTTACGTCCGATGTTGCAATGACAGCAGTGATATTTTTTTCGGATGATCCCTGTGCAATCGCGCGTACATTAATTCCATTACGCCCCAACACACCAAACATTTTTCCGCTCACCCCTGGATGGTTTTTCATTTGCTCCCCAACCAATGCCAATATAGCAACTTCCTTTTCAACAATGAGTGGTTCAACTTTTTGTGTATTAATCTCCTGCTCAAATTCAGTATCCACGGCAATCTTAGCCTGGTGGGCATCCTGTGCATTCACCCCTACACATATTGAATGCTCAGATGAACTTTGTGTAATTAAGAGAATATTGATTTGCTTTTTTGCTAAAGCATCAAATAACCTTTTTGAAAATCCAGGGATACCTACCATACCACTTCCCTCTAAACTTAATAAGCAGATATTTTTTATGCTAGATATACCGCGTATAAAATTACCATCATCCGGAGACTCATTCATGATAATCGTTCCCGGATGCGCTGGGTCAAATGTATTTTTAATCCACACCGGTATATTCTGTTGCATTACCGGCTGTATGGTTGGAGGATAAATTACTTTTGCGCCAAAATGCGACAACTCCATCGCTTCCTGATAAGAAATTTGTGGAATCTCTTTTGCATTTTGTACCATTCTTGGATCGGCGGTCATCATCCCACTTACATCCGTCCATATTTCTAAAGCAGATGCTTTTAAGGCTGCCGCATAAATTGCACCTGTATAATCAGATCCGCCTCGGCATAGTGTTGTGATATTACCCTCTGAATCAGACGATACAAAACCTGGTGCCATATACACATCAAACTTATTATTGTCCAGTGCGCTAAAATAAGCTTGTATATTTTTATTGGTCAACTCCTTGTCTACCACCGCATTTAAATAATTGCTATTGGTTTTGATCAACTCTCTTGAATCTACCCACTGTTGCTTTATTCCTTTTGCATCAAATGCAGCTGAGATTATTTTTGAAGACAACAATTCGCCATAGCTCACTATCTTATCCTGCATGCGCGGCGTTAATTCCTTTAACATGTATAAGCCTTCGCAATTAGCTTCTAACTCATTAATCATTTGTTTTACCAAACTGAGCGTTGCACTTTGTTGCTGTATAGGCAATAAAGTTCTCACTGCATCCAAATGCTTTTGTTCAATGTTTTGAACAATCGTTTTATAGGCCTCAGTCCCTTGTGAAGCAGAATGTGCCAACATTAATAATTGATCCGTTACCCCGCTCATTGCTGACACGACTACAATTGTGGGCTCCTTTTTAATACTCTCCGCCACAATGTCCAATACCTTTGATATTGCATCTGCACTTGCTACCGAACTTCCTCCAAATTTTAAAACCTGCATATCCTATATTTTTTTAATAAAAATAATATCCCGCTTTATTT
>CALPKD020000218.1 GCA_943324055.2 Chitinophaga pinensis | reverse complement strand
TGGATTTAAACTGTATTAACCGTAACGCGTAAAATAATATTAAATAAATAGCCACCACTTTAATTAGCGGGTGGCTGTTTATTTTTATAAGTTCATATAAATAATAACGATTGCTCATTTAAAGCTAAACATATGCGAAATAGAGAAGAAGATATTGAAGTGAATTTAACTGGAGAAGAAACACCCGCTTCTGAAGCAAGTAAGTCAAGATGGTTTAAAAGAATTAGAAAAGGGATTACCACTTCCACTGCAGAAAAAAAAGAAACCCCCGAAGGGCTTTGGACTAAATGTCCTTCCTGCAATCATATTTGCACGAGTTCTGAATTAAAAGAAAGTTTATTTATTTGTAGTAAATGTAATTTTCACCACCGAATTGGTAGTGATGAATATTTTGATATTTTATTTGACAATAGTGAATGCACTGTGTTATATGATAATATATATAGTAAGGATGCATTAGGATTTACGGATCTAAAAAATTATCAAAAACGTTTGGATGAGATTCATTCAAAGACTGATTTAAAAGATTCGATGCGTGTAGGTGTGGGTAAAGTAAATGGAGAAGAAATTGTGATAGCTTGTATGGATTTTGAATTTATTGGTGGATCCTTGGGAAGTGTAATGGGAGAAAAATTTAGCAGAGCAGTGGACTACTGTATCGAACATAAATTGCCATTTATGGTGATTAGCAAAAGTGGTGGTGCCCGTATGATGGAAAGTGCATTTAGCTTAATGCAATTGGCAAAAACAAGCGGAAAACTATCTCAATTAAGTGATGCAAAATTGCCTTTCATTTCCCTATTAACCGATCCTACCTTTGGAGGTATTTCGGCTAGCTTTGGTATGCTTGGAGATATTAATATTGCTGAGCCAGGTGCATTAATCGGCTTTGCAGGCCCTAGGGTAATCAAGGAAACGATTAAAAAGGATTTACCTGCAGGATTTCAACGTAGCGAATTTTTACTAGAACATGGTTTCTTAGATTTTATTATAGATCGCAAGGAATTAAAGAACAAACTTTCAGAAGTAGTCTTTTTATTTAGAAACTAACCCTAAACTCCATGCTTCCTGCATTTCTATTTCGATACTAAGATTAGATATATTACTTTTGTTCCGGATCTCGATTAGTCGAGATCCGGAACCTTTTTTATGGCAAAAGCTAAAGTACTCAAACAACCAGAACTAAATAATAGGCAAGCCTATTTTAACTACCACATAGAGGATAAGTATGTGGCAGGCATGGTATTGTTGGGCACGGAAGTAAAATCCATACGAGAAGGGAAAGTGAGCTTTAACGACGCATTTTGTTTTTTTGACCGCGGAGAATTATGGGTTCGCAGCTTATATATCAACGCCTACTCACATGGTTCTAAAAACAACCATATCGAAGTCCATGACCGAAAACTACTTTTAGAGAAAAGAGAATTAAAAAAAATCGAAGCACAAACCAAGGAAAAAGGGTTTACCATTGTTCCTCTGCGCATATTTTTTAACGAAAAGCATTATGCTAAAGTTGAAATTGGTATTGGAAAGGGTAAAAAAGAATTTGACAAACGCGAGACCATTAAGAACCGCGATGTAGACAAGGAAATCAAGCGCTTATTAAAACGCTAATCGTACTTCGTCTTTTGCTCCTGCTTAAAATTTAGTTGTTCCTTTAGTGCATCCGGATGTGGCCTATGTGTAGTTGCGTATGCAACACCTAATAAAACTACAAAAATGCCAAATGACCATCCGAGTTCATCCTTCAAAAACCAATAGCCCCAGGGTTTATTTATTTTGGCGTGGGCAGGCTCCCTTAGTTCGTAAATCACTTGCACCTTTTCCCCTATCCTATTTATAAAATCAGGCTTATTTAAAGTTAGCAGGTAAGGTTTACCGTATTCCGAATAGGCAGCCACTACACGATCCCCCTGCATTTGTATGGTTGCTGGCGCGGTTTCACTATCAAAATAGTCAGGATTCCTACTAAATGGCAAGTACAACAAAAAGCAAGTAAGAAATAATAGGATGGAAGATTTAATCAAAGATTTACTATTTATTTAAAAATAATGAAAGACGTCAAAAATTATTTACCCGTACTAAAAAAGAGTCCCAAATAAACAGGACTCTTTTTATATTTTAAACGGATTGCAGAATGAACAGCAAGCCCTATATTAATATTTATGCCAAACTTCTAAAATCCACTGGCACCAACTTACTTACCCCAGGCTCTTGCATTGTCACACCATAGATTACATCCACCGCACTCATCGTTTGCTTGTTGTGCGTCACAATAATGAATTGTGAATTATCACTAAACTTTTGAATCATTTGTGTAAACTTACCTACGTTCGCGTCATCCAATGGAGCATCCACCTCATCCAAAATACAGAACGGTGCTGGCTTTATTAAGTAAATCGCAAACAACATAGCTGTTGCAGTTAAAGTACGCTCTCCTCCACTCAATTGACTAATCGAAGATGGACGTTTACCTTTAGGGCGGGCCACAATCTCCACAGCGGTTTCTGATAAATTATCGGGATCCACTAATATCAAATCACAAGAATCTTCTTCGGTAAATAGCGCCTTGAATACTTTCTGGAAGTTTTCTCTAGCAGTATTGTAGGTTTCTAAGAACGCTTGGTTGGCTGTAGCTTCTACTTCTTGAATCGTTTGTAATAAACTTTCCTTAGCCGTTACTAAGTCATTTTTTTGTTCTAAAATGAAATCATAGCGCTTTTTCATTTCGGTATAGGCTTCGATTGCTGTAGGATTCACTTCCCCCATGTTTTCCAAACGCTTCTTCATCTTTTCGGCGCTCAATTGTAAATCCTCAAGTGATTCTTCCGTTTGACGGCCTTTATCCAATACTTCTTCTAGTTCTACTTTAAATTCAACATTCAAACGCTCTTTCATTCCAGACAATTGCAATTTCAGGTTGTTCAACTTGTCCTTAATTTCGTTGATCAATTGGTCTAGTAATTCCTTAGACTTAATTTGATGTCTAACGGCTCTTTCCTTTTCTTGTAAGTCGTTACGCAATGTATAGTAAGCTTGATCCGCTTGTTTCAATTTTAATTCCTCTTCTTCCTTGGTCTTAATCAAATGAACCAACGCTTCTTCGATCTCTGTTAATTGCGTGCGGCTTTCCACTATTGCAGTAGACGCTTCAGTTAACTGAGCCGTATTAGTTTGAATTTGTGCATGTAGATCATTTAATTGATTTTCCTTAAACACCACTTCCTGTTGTAATGATTCGATCTTACTATGTTGCTTAGTCAATTGCAAATTCATTTCATTGAATTCACCTGACGCTAAATGATACGCTTGCTCAGCTGCTTGGTAAGCTAGTTCAATAGATTCCAATTTAGCTTGCGTTTCATGCAATGAAGTGTTCAAAGACTCAAGTGCTAATCTTGTATCCGCAATAGCAGCATGCTCATGTGCAATCTTCTCATTAAACTCCTGCATTTTCACCACCGCATTTGTCTGAGCTGCTTGTAAGTTTTCTAATCTATTCTTATTTGCAAATACTTCATTGATTAAAGTATTGATGGCTTGTTCTGTAGAACGAATTTCGTTTTCCTTTAATAACTCATTAAATTGTAGTACTGAATTATGTTGCGTTTGTATTTGCTCTTTTAATTCATTTACAACTTTCTCTTGAGATTGAATATCGGTCAATAATTT
>CALPKD020000217.1 GCA_943324055.2 Chitinophaga pinensis | reverse complement strand
CGTTACCCAAGAGGCGAGGGTGTGATGGTGGATTGGAAAAAGCCATTTGAAAAATTGACTATTGGGAAGGGACGTAAATTAAAAGACGGAAAAGATATAGCCATACTCACCCTTGGACATCCCGGAAATTTTGCACAAACTGCTATTCGCAATTTAAGAGCCGAAGATATAGATCCTGCACATTACGATATGCGTTTTGTAAAACCACTAGATGAAGCTTTACTACATGAAGTTTTTCAACAGTATGATAAAATTGTAACTGTAGAAGACGGAACCGTTGTAGGTGGATTAGGTAGTGCCGTTTTGGAATTCATGAATGCGCATGGATACAAAAGCCAAATCACCATTTTAGGTATACCGGATGCAATTGTTGAGCATGGAAGCATCAAGGAACTACAACATGAATGTCATTATGATGCAGCTGCTATTAGCGACGCAGTAAAAACGTTGTTGGGGAAATCTGTATTGACCGAGGCCTAGTTAATTAAGCAATTTTTATTTATTAGTTCAAGCTAGGATCAAAGTCACCATTATCTTCTATGGCGCTTGTAGGTTCACTAGTCTCATCCTTAAAGGCTTCTAAGTTTGGTGTTTCGTAAGAATCAAATGCATCCACATGCCCTGGCTCTAAATCTTCTTCTCTATTTTCATTCCATTCGATAATGAAATTATTACGGCCTTCCCCTACAGACAATCTCATATATTTTTGTTGCGCTAATTCAAGAATAGATAGGAACAAGAATAAGGCGTGTACACGGTCCTCACAAATATCAAATACCTTTTCGAATGAAACTGTTTTTTCGTCTTGCACTGCTTTTAATAAATAAGCTCTGCTGCCTTCCATAGTGTAGTTATACCTAACTACTGTATGAACAGGTTTATTTTGACGGTCTTGTAAACGAGTCATCACTTTTTCAAATGACTTCATCAACTTAAACAATGTAACTGTTTGCAATTCGGTGCCTTCTGCTGCCTCCTCCCCAATCGTTGACATTTCGTGTTGAATATTTCCACGCTTCATCATCAAACTTCTCAAGGTTTCTAAATCAGCCATTTCGACTGCCGCCTCCTTATACTTTTTATATTCTAAGATTTTGTCAATCAATTCTTGTCTTGGATCAATCTCGTTTCCTGAGGCATCTATCTCTTTTCTTGGCAATAGTAGTTTTGCCTTGATACGCATCAAAGTTGAAACGAATAAGATAAACTCACTACTTAGTTCAATATTCAATTTGTCTTGACCATGAATAAAGTCCAAGAAATCCTTAATAATTTTAGTGATTTGAATATTATAAATATCCATCTCATCCCTTTCGATAAAGAATAACAAAAGGTCAAATGGACCCTCAAATTGGTCTACTTTGATGGAATAATTAGCGTACTGACTCATACCTGCAAAGAAAACAAATCGCCTGCAAATAATCGCCAATTGGGTAACTATTTATCCACTTTTAGCTTAAAAAGTGGCATCTTTGGGCAAATTTTTTACAATGAACAGCAAGTGGATCAATTGGATCATTTTTATTGGGCTTTCTATTATTTGGGGGAGTTCGTTTTTGCTAATGAAAATTGGCATGAAGGAAGGACTTATTCAACTGAGTCCCTACCAAGTAGCCTCCTTAAGAATGATTTCTTCTGGCATTGTACTACTTCCATTTGCCTTTAAAGCCTTTAAGCAGATTCCCAAGGATAAAATGGGATTGGTGATTTTATCTGGCGTACTTGGGAATTTTATCCCTGCCTATTTGTTTTGTATTGCCGAAACTAAAATTGATAGCGCACTAGCTGGTATCTTAAACTCACTCACTCCTTTGTTCACCATTTTAGTGGGCATTGCCTTTTTTAAACTGGACTCTAATGGTAAAAAAATAACAGGCATTTTACTTGGACTCGTAGGACTTGTGATTTCGGTGGTAGCAGGGAAAACATTACACTTTGAAAATTTTTCTTACAGCTTTTTCGTTGTCATTGCTACCATCTTTTACGGAATCAATGTAAATATGGTGGGAAGATATATGCATACTATTAGCGCAATCAATATCGCTTCTATGGCCTTTTCATTCTCCATTATTCCAAGTGCTATTATTTTATATTCCACTGGCTATTTTAGTTATGATTTTAGTAACTATGATTTAATACAAGCAAGCCTAGCTGGTAGCGTTTTAGGTGTTATTAATACCTCGCTCGCTTCTATCCTATTTTATATACTCGTTAAAAGAGCGGGCATCCTATTTGCGTCCACTGTAACTTATGCGATTCCTTTTGTCTCCCTTACGATGGGATTGTTTTACAACGAACCCATACATCCCTTTAGAATCGTAGGTTTAGCGATTATCCTTGTGGGCGTATATATTGTCAATAAGCGGTCCGTTTCCAAAGAAGACTAGAAAAAAATATAAAAAAAGGCCCCGATATTTTAAAATATCGGGGCCTTTTTAATTGAATGCTTGGTATTAAACAGTCATTATTTCTTTTTCTTTTGCTTCTAATATTTTTTCGATTAGCGCGATATGCTTATCAGTAAGTCCTTGGATTTCATCTTCAGCACCTTTACAAATATCTTCACTCGCACCGTCCTTTTGCATCTTCTTTACTTGCTCAATATGATCGCGACGAATATTACGAATAGCCACTTTGCTTTGTTCGCCTTCACCACTTGCTTTTTTGAATAGCTCCTTGCGGCGCTCTTCGGTTAATGGTGGCATAAACAATCTAATATTAATACCATCGTTTTGAGGCGTAATTCCAATATTTGCTTGCATAATTGCTCTTTCAATAATTGGCAACATATTCTTTTCCCAAGGCTGGATACTGATGGTTCTAGTATCTAACACTTGTACGTTTGCAACTTGGCTTATAGGAGTTGGTGAACCATAATAATCAATGTTAACCCCCTCTAAAATGGAAGGAGATGCTTTACCTGCTCTGATTTTAGAAATCTCGATTTCCAAATGGTTTATGGCCTTTTTCATACTGATTTCCGCCTCACTAATGACCGTTTTTAATTCGTCTGACATACTTAGATAATTTGAGGCTACAAAGCTAAGCAAATCGTGGTATTCTATAAAAGTCTTTTTTATGGTATTTGTTAAAAAAATTGGCCGCTCTTTAGCCTTTGAATTCTATCTTTGCGGCAACAAGTATCTATTATTATGCTAACAACTGAATTAACTAAAATTGCTTCTCAAGTAAGAAGAGACATCGTAAGAATGGTGCACGCTCAACAAAGTGGTCACCCAGGTGGGTCTTTGGGATGTGCTGACTTTTTAACTGCGCTGTATTTTAAAATAATGAAGATTGATACAAATTTCTCAATGGACGGGAAAAATGAAGATTTATTTTTCTTATCCAATGGGCACGTTTCTCCATTGTTTTACTCGGTACTTGCAAGAGCTGGTTATTTCGATATCAAAGAGCTATCCACTTTTAGAAAAATAAATTCTCGTTTACAAGGTCACCCAACAACACACGAGCATCTTCCTGGTATTCGTATTGCGAGTGGTTCTTTAGGTCAAGGCATGAGTGTTGCAATTGGCGCAGCTTTGACAAAGAAGTTTAATGGTGACGATCGTACTGTATACTCATTGCATGGAGATGGAGAGTTACAAGAAGGTCAAAACTGGGAAGCCATCATGTTTGCTGCACATAATAAAGTAGACAACTATATTGCTACGATT
>CALPKD020000216.1 GCA_943324055.2 Chitinophaga pinensis | reverse complement strand
TAACTGGTACACTTAAAATTAGTAAGCACTTTTTAGCACGTATCAATCCAACTATGTTAATATCAGATAAACGTGCTGCATTCTCTTTTATTACCAATTCAAGCTCATTTGACACTTTACAATACACTATACCTTCTACTATTATTGACCTACCTATTGCATTAAAATTTCAATCAGACAGATACAATGCCTTAGGGTTCGCTGATGTAATGAGACATTATATATTAGCTGGTGCTAAAGTGGGTTTTGATCTTAGTAGTGAAAAAGCGGCTACTATCAAGAACAATGTACCACGTCCTAACGTGATTAAGGGTACAGATTTTTCAGTTGAACTTGGGCTAGGATTAAGTTTTTACTTACGATATGCCACTATTTCTCCAGAACTTAAATTGAGTTATGGACTAAGAGATTTAAGAAAATCGGACCCTATGAGCGATTTATTAAACAGTGTAGATAAAGTAACATCCAACTTTGTATATTTTACCATTCACATAGAAAACTAAAAAATGAGCAGCTATCTTATAAAAAATACCACGATCGTTAATGAAGGTAAAAGTGTAAGTGGAGATGTGCTGATCAAAAACGGAAGGATAGAAAAAATTGGAGACAGCATTGATACAAAAAATGCAATCCAAGAAATAAATGGTGAAAACCAGTATTTACTGCCTGGCGTTATTGATGATCAGGTACATTTTAGAGAACCAGGATTGACACACAAAGCGACCATCTATACTGAATCAAAAGCAGCTGTAGCAGGAGGTGTGACCAGTTTTATGGAAATGCCTAATACCAACCCTCCTGTATTTACTCAAAGTTTATTAGAGGATAAATATGCAATTGGCGCGGAAACCTCCCTGGCTAATTATTCTTTTTTTATGGGCACTTCTCAAGACAATCTAGAAGAAATATTACGCACGAATGAAAAGAAAAATGAGGTATGTGGAGTAAAGATATTCATGGGATCAAGCACAGGGAATTTATTGGTTGACAATCCGATACAACTTGAAAGAATTTTTGAAGGATCCGAATTATTAATTGCAACCCATTGCGAGGAAGAGAGTGTTATAAAGAGGAACAAGGCTGCATTAGATGCTATTAAAGCACAATTGGATCCTTCGGACCATCCAATTATCAGAAACGAGGAAGCTTGTTTTGAATCTTCCTTTAAAGCCATTCAATTGGCTAAAAAGTTTGATGCACGCTTACATATTTTACATATCAGTACAGCAAAGGAATTGCAGTTATTTTCAAACATGCTTCCTTTATCCGAAAAACGAATTACTGCAGAGGTTTGTATTCATCATTTACATTTTACAGCAGATGATTATGCAATACAAGGAAATTTAATAAAATGTAACCCTGCTATTAAAGCACCATTGAACCGAACTGCTTTGTGGGAAGGCTTACTAAATGACCAATTAGACATTATTGCAACCGACCATGCGCCACATACTTGGGAGGAAAAACAAGGAGCCTATGCAAATGCACATGCAGGATTACCACTTGTTCAACACTCCTTAATGCTTATGTTAAAATATGTAAAAGAAGGAAAGCTGAGTATGGAAAAAATGGTGGAAAAAATGAGCCACGCAGTAGCAACTTGTTTCCAAATAAAAGAAAGAGGTTTTATCAGAGAAGGATATCACGCAGATCTAGTATTGGTAAAGGAATCACCCTATACCGTGAGCAAGGATACTATTTTATATAAATGCGGATGGAGCCCATTAGAAGGCATTACATTCCCTTATCAAGTGAACAGCACTTTTATAAATGGACGGCTAGTTTATCACTTAGGGCAATTTGATGAAACACAAAAGGGACAAAGATTACAATTTACACGCAAATAAAAGTCCCAATTTGGTATGCAAGTAGATAAAATAACTTTACAGGATATTGGACTATTTGATAGCGAAGAAAGTGAAGGCCTTATCTCCCATTTAGACAATTGCAAAACCAATGGAGGTCGTTTCCTTTTTGAACAATACTTATCACTGCCGCTTGCAAGCCAAAAAGCAATCCAAGCCCGCCAGGCAGCATTAGCCATTTATCTTCAAAAGCTGCAGTTTGTAGCATCCATGAAAATTACCAATGGAACAACCTTAGTCATTGATAAATTTTTTGAAACAAGTTTTAAAAATATCCCTGTTCAAATTAGCCTACCTGGTGCTTATTGGTATCGGTTCGTAAACAAGTCTGATTATTCGTTGATAAAATATTCGGTAGAACACCTAGTTACCTTTTATCAAAACTTAATAGACTGGGTAGCTGTTTTTGAGGCTTCTCCTGAAAATTCAATCATTTCCCCGTTGGTTGAAAAAATCAAAAAAGGCACTAACCATCCTGCATTAGCTAACATCCAACAAGCAACTACCTCAAATGACCCGCAAGCCCTATTAGCATTGGGCTATTTTTTCATGTACCAATACAAAAATAACACCCGGTCCTTATTAGACTACTTTTATGAGATAGACGCTTATTATAGTATGGCCAGTGCAATTGAAAAGCATCACTTTGAGTTCCCAACTTGGGTAGAAAGCCACCTGCCTTTTTTTGAAGTGACCGATGCAATACACCCGATGTTATCCAATCCAATCCAAAATAGTATTACACTATCTAATGAAACAAATTTACTCTTTCTCACTGGCGCAAACATGGCAGGAAAGAGCACTTTTATTAAAACTGTTGGGATTGTACTGTATTTAGCGCATGTTGGTATGGGTGCCCCTGCTAAAAAAACTCGACTTACTATCATGGATGGACTCGTTACTAACCTAACCATTGCCGACAATGTAACCAAAGGAGAGAGTTACTTTTTTAACGAAGTACAGCGCATAAAAAATACCATTGAAAAGATAAAAGACGGAAAAAAATATTTTGTATTAATTGATGAACTTTTTAAGGGAACTAATATTCAAGATGCAATGAAATGCAGTATTCAAGTAATTGCAGGCTTGCAAAAATTAAGAACCAGTCTATTTATTATATCTACTCATTTGTATGAAATTAGCGACCACCTAAAACAATACCCAAATATTCAATTCAGTTATTTTGAAACCGAAGTCAATCAAAAAGAACTCCTATTTCATTACCAACTCAAAAAAGGGGTGAGTCAGGATAGAATTGGGTATTTGATTTTAGAGCGAGAAGGTGTGGTTGCCTTATTAGACCAATTACAATAAGCACGTATTAATACGCATTTATTCGCTTTTCAATTGAGCTAGCTTCCGCTTAAAATTATGCTCGTAAAAATTAAGGGGAGTGCCTTACTCGGTATTGATGCCATAACCATTACCATAGAAGTAAATGTGAGCATGGGCCAGGGATATTGCATTGTTGGATTACCCGACAATACAGTCAAAGAAAGTTTACACCGAACCGAAAGCGCTATTAAGGCAAATGGGTTTCATATGCCAAGAACCAAAGTAGTTGTAAACTTATCGCCAGCAGACTTAAAAAAAACGGGGGCGGCATTTGATCTTCCTATCGCAATTGGATTATTAGCAGCGTCGGAACAAATAAGCAATCCAACTATCATAGCCGAGTATATGATTATGGGAGAATTGGGTTTAGATGGATTATTATACCCTGTGAAGGGGGTATTAGCAATGGCTATTCAAGCCAAAGCGGAGGGTTTGAAAGGAATCATTCTCCCCCATCAAAATGCAAAGGAAGCAAAAATGGTGGATCAT
>CALPKD020000215.1 GCA_943324055.2 Chitinophaga pinensis | reverse complement strand
CAATAACGGCCGCTGATTCAACCAATGCAATAGCCGCATTTGAAATAGCCTACGCTGATATTAAAAACGCATTTGAGTTTTACTTGAAAAATTACAATAATGGACGGCCCATAATTATTGCATCACATAGCCAAGGATCAACCCACGCAATTAGATTACTTAAAGAATATTTTGACAACAAGCCATTGGCAAAAAAACTAGTTGCTGCCTATGTTGTGGGAATGGCAATTGATCCAGCCACTTTTGTTCAGTTGAAAGCTTGTGATGAACCTAATGCGCTTGGATGTATTTGTGCATGGCGAACGTATCTGAAAGGATATATTCCTCCATTTGTTGAGAAGGAAACGTTCAAGTCAATTGTTACCAACCCGATTTCTTGGGATACAATCAACACAAAAATGGATCGTTTTTCGAATGAGGCTTCGATATTGTATAAATTTAATCAGGTCACACCCAATGTATCAGGCGCAATTAACCATGAAGGTATTTTATGGACAGAAAAGCCTCGATTCTTGGGCAGTTTTTTGTACAAAACAAAGAACTACCATGTAGCGGACTATAATTTTTATTACTTGAGCATCCGAAAAAATGCAGCGACAAGAGTAGCGCAATATCTAAGTCAAAATAAGCTAGAAACGCATTAATTCCCAACGACACTTAAAAATTTAATTCGCATAATTTTTAATTGCTCCCAAGTGTATTCGTTTTCACTTAATTCTTGTTGCGCGATTTGCAAGGAAGATGTTTCACAATTTTTAAAATATTCCAAAATATCGGCTTGATCATATTCATCCAGCCACTCATCAATTGCATAATCCAAGTTCAACTTTGTTCCACTTGCCGCAATGGTTTCCATTTCTTCCAACAAACTATCTAAACGGAGGTCTTTGTTTTTTGCAATGGTTTCTAAAGGAATTTTTTTATCTACATTTTGAATGATGTAAATTTTATTACTAGCCTTATTTGCAACAGATTTCATTACAAAATCATCTGGCTTTTGTATTCCGTTGTCTGTAACAAATTGCTCAATCAATTGCACGAATGGCTTACCGTACTTAATTGCCTTCCCTTTGCTCACCCCTTGGCATCTCTCCAATTCCTCCAAAGTGGTAGGGAATAGTGTAGCCATATCTTGTAATGAATTTTCTAAAAATATTACGAATGGAGGCAATGCAATTTTTTTTGCTTCCTTTTGACGCATTTCTTTTAACATCTCAAACAATGGCTCGTTTACTGTCGTTACTGCAGCCGCAGAGCCTTCTGCATCCTCGTCGTCTGAATTCGAATCATCAAAAACATGATTCAATACTACTTTAAAGGAAGTAGGCTTCTTCAAAAACTTTTTTCCCTTCGCTGTTAATTTCAATAAGCCATATTCTTCAATATCTTTTTCAATCAATGTATCTAACATACATTGACGTATTAAACTATTCCAAAATAACGGTGATTGGTCTTTCCCAACTCCAAATACAGGCAATTTTTCATGACGGTATAACCCAATCTGGGGGGTATAGTCTCCTGTTAGGATTAATACCACATAGTCCGCAACAAAGCGCTCGTCCAAAGCCTGAATCACTTGTAATAATTGTACCGCATCTGCCTTAGCTTCAATTTGTTGCTTAGGGTGTAAACAATTGTCGCATTTGCCGCAATTTTTTTCCTTCCATTCTTCCCCAAAATAATGAAGTAAACTATGTCTTCTACAAACGCCACTTTCTGCAAATGCAACGGTCTCGTCAATTAATTGCGCACCCACTTCTCTTTCACTTAGTGGCTTATCTCTTAAGAAATGTTCCAATTTAGAAACATCCATGTGAGAATAGTATAATATGCAATTCCCTTCTAGTCCATCTCTACCTGCTCTACCAGTTTCTTGATAATAGTTTTCAATCGATTTAGGAATATTAAAATGTATCACAAAACGGATATCCGGCTTGTCAATCCCCATGCCAAAAGCAATGGTCGCTACAATTACCTGGACATCTTCATTTAAAAATTGATCCTGCCTATCCGCTCTTAATTTTTGATCTAACCCAGCGTGATATGCAACCGCCTTAATATTATTAGCAATTAATAAATCCGCAAGTTCCTCGGTTGTTTTTCGATTCAGCGTATAAATAATTCCACTCTTCCCTTTATGACCAGTGATATATTTAACAATACTCTTTACCGTTAATTCCTTCTTTAACTTAGGTTGAACTTCGTAATAAAGGTTTGCTCTATTAAAAGACGAAATCAATACTTCCGGATCACGCAATGAAAGGTTTTTTACAATATCGCTTTGCACTTTTGGGGTTGCAGTAGCAGTCAATGCAATAATGGGAACATTTGGATTAATCTCTTCCATCATTTCTTTTAGTCTCCTGTATTCAGGTCTAAAATCGTGTCCCCACTCAGAAATACAATGCGCTTCATCCACTGCAAAAAAGGAAACATTTAAATCACTAAAAAAATCGAGATTCTCTTGCTTTGTCAATGTTTCGGGTGCGACATATAATAACTTAGTTTTGCCACTTAGCAAATCCGATTTGACTATTTTAATTTGCCCTTTATTTAAGGAAGAATTCAAAAAATGGGCTACTTCGTCATTCTCACTATACCCTCTAACCAGATCGACCTGATTTTTCATTAAGGCAATTAAGGGGGAAACAACAATCGCGCACCCTGGTAGCATTAATGCAGGTAATTGATAACAAAGGCTTTTACCTCCCCCAGTTGGCATAATAACAAAAGTGTCCCTCCCTCCCATTAAGGAGTGAATGGCCTTTTCTTGGGTCCCTTTAAAGGCGGTAAAACCAAAATATTGCTCCAAAGCTTGCATTAAGGCAGCTTGGTCTATCTTTTTGTGATTTTGAATGGCGGGGGCAGCTTTTTTAGCTGTTTTTTTACTGGTAGGCATCTATAATTGTCTTAAAATCAACATTTTCCGAGGTTTCTATACTAATAAGTTAACGAAATTAGTCAAACAATGGGGGATAATAGGCCCTTTTTTGAGAATTACCTTTTTTTTAAGGTTTTGGTCGAAATGGGAGGTCAACGTCGCTGAAACATTAACTTTGCAACTCCTTTAATAAGCGTATGAACCATAAAATTATTTCCATTGCAAAGCGAACCTTAGAAACCGAAGTGGCGGCCGTTAATGGGTTACTAAAATTTATCAACGATGATTTTGTTGAAGTAGTTAAAGCACTTCACGCATCCAAGGGCCGATTCGTAGTAAGTGGGATTGGCAAAAGTTCCATTATTGCACAAAAAATTGTTGCCACTTGTAATTCAACAGGAACTCCATCTACCTACTTACATGCAGCTGAAGCAATTCATGGCGATTCGGGAATCATTGGCGTCGACGATCTTGTTTTAATAATTAGCAAGAGCGGAGAGAGCCCAGAAATTAAAAATTTAGTTCAATTAGTGAAGCGCTTTGGAAATCCAATTATTGGAATGGTGGGGAACATTGAAAGTTATTTAGCGAAGGAGTCCAATTGGATTTTAAATACCACTGTTGAAAAAGAAGCGTGTGTCAACAACTTAGCACCTACATCGTCTACTACCGCACAAATGGTGATGGGCGATTTAGTCGCAATGGCATTAATGGAATTAAAAGAATTTAAGGCGGAAGATTTTGCAAAGTTTCACCCTGGAGGCAATCTTGGAAAAAGATTGACACTTACTGCTGGGCAAATAGCAAGTGTGCATCCTAAACCTGCAGT
>CALPKD020000214.1 GCA_943324055.2 Chitinophaga pinensis | reverse complement strand
TTTCCTACTGCAGACTGTATGAAGGCATCCTGTTGTATCGGGTTTGTAGTGTATAATAACACTTGCTTGCCTTCCTTGTTTTTTTGTGTCGCTTCTGTAGCGGCTTTATACTCATCGATGGTATAAAAAGTGCCTGCACTTGCAGCGTCTTCTAAAATCAAAAACTTATTCCCTTTCTCTAAAAACTTGTCGTCGGTTATCATGCCATATTTTACAAATAAGCCCAAGCTTTCCCATTTGTCTTCAAATGACTTACGATCATTATTAAAAATTTCTTCTAGTTTGTCTGCTACTTTTTTAGTGATATGTGCATTGATCTTTTTTACATTCGGATCCCCTTGTAAATAGCTACGACTCACGTTTAACGGGATATCTGGGCTATCAATTACCCCGTGCAACAGCATCAAAAATTCCGGGACAATGTCTTTAACTTCATCCGTCACAAACACCTGATTGCAATACAATTGGATTTTATCCTTTTGTATTTCAAAACTTTGTTTGATTTTAGGGAAGTACAAAATACCAGTCAAGTTAAACGGATAGTCTACATTCAAATGAATCCAGAATAAAGGCTTCTCTCCAAAAGGATATAGTTCTTTGTAAAAATTTTCGTAATCCTCCTTCGTCAATTCAGAAGGCTTGCGCACCCACAAAGGATTTGTATTGTTGATAGATTTTTCTTCCACTGCAATTGCTTCAGCAGCCTCGCCCTCTTTAGGTGCAGCTACTTCGGCATTCGCATCTTTAAAATAAATAGCAACCGGCAAGAATTTACAAAAACGCTCAAGTATACTTTTCACTCTTTGTGCATCTAAGAATTCAGCACTTTCTTCGTTTATATGCAAAACAATTTTTGTTCCTCTATTGCTATAATCCACCTCGTATAACTCATAACTCGTACTTCCATCGCAACTCCAAAAAACTCCTGGAGCGCCCGTGTGACTCTTGCTATAAATATCCACTTTTTCACTCACCATGAAAGAGCTATAAAAACCTAAACCAAAATGACCAATAATACTTGCGTCTTTATATTTGTTTACGAATTCTTCCGCACCACTAAATGCTACTTGGTTAATGTACTTATCTACTTCTTCTGCTGACATCCCCACACCATTGTCCATGATAGAAATGGTCTTTTCTTTAGCATCTAAAATTACGTCTACCCTTAATTCCCCCAAATCCCCTTTGGCTTCTCCTTTTGCACTGAGTGTTTTTAATTTTTGAGCAGCATCCACAGCATTGCTGACTAACTCGCGTATAAAAATCTCATGATCACTATAAAGGAACTTTTTAATGATAGGGAAGATGTTCTCCGTCTCAACACGTATTTGACCTTTTTGCATAATACTATCTTTTAGTCCATGTATAGCAAAGTAGATACCAAAATAGCAATGCTGCCAAGCTGTCAAGCAAAGCGACCAATAGGAAGCATTTACTGTATTTTTTGCAGCCAAGCTGCCCCAGTGCAACGCTTGCCAGTTAACAAAATGTCACTTGTGTCCCTTATTAGGATTTGCTTCTCACTATTATAAACGGAGTAAATCCCTACGACATCCCCATTCCCTGAAGGGGTTTTTATTCCGGCAAAGTCGGCATATCCACTTGTGCGCAAGTAAATCGTACCCCCGGCACAAAATTTCAAACTGCGACTTGCACCCACCTTATTTTTTTTATCCGCATAGGTTTGCGCGGTGTCTACCACCGAAAATTCGACATTCGAGATTCTTATCAATCTGCCTTGCAGGCTGTCTGCCAAACTTTTTGGAGCAACCGTTAGCGGAATGATGGGAAAATCGTCTTTAAGAATTTTAATGAATTTTGAGAAAAGAGGGACAGGAATTCCCGATGTAACTAGCGTACCTGCACTCGTATCAACCGAAGCGACCAACTGTACCATTCTCCGATAGTCAGATAAAAGTAAATCTTGAACATGCACTCTTAAAAAAGATCCAATAGGATATTGCTGATATAATGAAGTACCGTCCAACAGCAAAACAATACCTCCTGATGGATCTTGAATACAAAGTGATTTATAAATATTATCATGTTCGTCATTCGCTACAACGACCCCTTCTATAGCAACAGATTTACGAATGGCTTCCACCCCACCCATCGTATGCCATTTGCGCAAATCTTTAATTAAGACAATCGAGTCAGTCGTTGTGCTTTCGATAGTCGATGCGTATGCAGACTGTTTTAAACAAGCAGGTGTAACCATGCAATAGCAAATAAAGGCTAAAGTTATACCCGCTTTAAAAGATGCTTTTTGTTTCATAATTGGTTTATTGTATTTGTAATTGAAAACTGAGTGAATAAGTGGTTCCTGGGTCAAATAAAAATTTTGGCGCATACTTTTGTGGATTAAAATGGATGTAATCAAACCTTGATTGTTCGAATACTAAAACCGGAATGAGTGTGTTTAAAATATTCCTGCTACTCAAACTGCTTCGCCATTGAAAAGTATGATGGATCATTTTTACCTGAAATGATTTAGCGATGTACGTATTTAATACAAACTGATTTTCGGAATAAACCGGCGCAATTATTTGGCTCCATTCAGTTTCTGAAACTTGACGCCGCACCCAGTCTGACCTTCTAAAAAAATCACTATGAATCGAACGATTGATTGCATATACTCCAGAAAGTCCAAATGTGAAAAAATAACTAGGCTGGAATTGAACTGAAAAAGAATGGACACTTTCGGGACTGACGGATGCGGGCATATTTTTCAAATACAACAATCCTGATTCCACCTTATATAAATCATTCACTAATAAAATATCGTACAAAGGATTATTCGCTATTTTATACGATCCAATAGTAGATGCCCATTCAACTTGAATTGCTCCCCACAACTTTGTTTCCATTGAAAATTCAAGTCCTTTATACACACTGTTCATTTGGCCTAAAACTCCATACACGAAAGCATTATACCGATCGTGATAAAACAATTTTTTATCAGATTGGTTTTGTACTGTTTTATAATAAGCACTTATCATAATTTTTAAATTCACCCCTCTATAAAAAAAAGATAGATCCATGCCTTTATGGATTTCAGGCAATAAAAATGGAGCTGTGTAAGGATGAACTCCTGGATTTAAATACACTTCTGGACTACTAGGGGCTTCCCATTGATTAAAAAAGATGGAACGCAAATAAAGCCTACCAGATATTTTATATAAGACTTGTCCTTTATACCCATAAGAGGGATACTGCGTCCATTCTGAACTCCCCAAAGAAACATTTGGAAAAAGTCCGTTTTGATTCAATCCAGTTCGATTTAACCAATTTTGCGAATAGTGGAATGCCCAAGCTAGCTCCAATTGCTTACCGGCCATTTTTAATTGTGCCCAGCTCTTAGTTTGGATGGACTTTAAAATATAATTCGCACCCCAATTTTCGCCGGGCCCTATTTTTTTATCTGGGTGCTGTAAATCGTTTTGAAAATTATTGGCAACCCCGTCATCATTCACCCATCCATTGTAATTGTAAAAGTAATTGCCACCAAGCAGTTGCTCAAGTTGACTGTAATAATGAATATGATCCTTTGCAAGATCCATCCCCGCTGCGGCTTGCCACAAGTTATTTATCTGACATTGAAATTGAGTTGAAGCTCTTAATAAAAACAATTCCGCGACTTGTGCATTAACAATATAAAACGAACGCTTTGACGTACTTGATTGATTCACTTTTTCTAATTGATCAAAATTAATTTGCAAGGACTGAGG
>CALPKD020000213.1 GCA_943324055.2 Chitinophaga pinensis | reverse complement strand
TGACCAATAAAGTAGATAAAGAAGTAATGGATTAATCATAAAAAATTTTAAAAATGAATCGGATAAAAAAAATATTAGGGGTTGTGTGGATGGTATTGGCTCCAATGATTATTCTATTTTTAGCGTCTCAAGCGTTTCAAAAAATCAGTGCAGCAACAGCGCTTACCAAATCAAATGTGGTGTTACAATGGACTATTATCTTAGCCATCTTTTCGCCAATTTGTGTAGGTTTTTTTATATTTGGCTACTATGGTTTAAAAGGAGAATACACTCATTTGCCAGAGAGTTCAGCAGATTTGGAGGATTAGAAGTACTTTTGAACTATGTCATTTATTGTAAGCCAGCTTAGTAAAAATTATGATAGTCAAGTAGCAGTTGATTCCCTTTCTTTTTCAATGAAAAAAGGAGCCGTAGTTGGTTTTTTAGGTCCCAACGGAGCAGGTAAAAGTACTACCCTTAAAATGATTGCTGGATTTTTACAACCCGACCATGGCACTATTGCTTTAAATGGTATTTCCGTTCAAGACGATCCCATTGCGTTTAAAAAAATGATTGGGTACCTGCCAGAATCAAATCCTTTATATGACGAAATGTACGTTAAAGAGTATTTTATTTTTTTAAGTGAAATACATCAAATTGCGAATGCTCGAAAAAGAATTGCTGATGTAATCGCGCAAACCGGTCTCGGTTCCATGCAGCATAAAAAAATTGGGGCCTTGTCAAAAGGGTATAAGCAACGCGTAGGAATTGCCGCTGCTATTATTCATGAGCCTGCATTAGTTTTATTAGATGAACCTACTTCGGGCTTGGATCCAAATCAACTTATTGAAATTAGAAATTTAATAAAATCATTAAGTGCACACGCCATGATTTTATTTTCCACTCATATTTTGCAGGAAGTAGCTGCTACTTGTACTAGCGTTTTAGTTTTGCATCAGGGAAAATTAGTGGCAAATACGAGTATAGTTGAATTGTTGCAACCAACACAACAATCAGTTGTAGTGATTTTTGAGGAAGATATTTCAGCTCACTTGATGGATGCATTTTGGGGAAAGCTTAATTTTCTGCAACAAGACAAACATACGTTAGTAATAAAAATGAAGGATCCAAATCTGCTCAAACAAAACTTAATGCGTTATGCTTTGGACAATAGCTTGAATATCCAAAGTTTACATACACAAGAGACGAGTTTGGAAGAAATATTCAAATTGCTTACCCATTAAAAAAAAGGTGTAAATTGCAGTCTCCATTTTGCATTAATTATTACTAGAAAATAAAGATTAAAACATGAGTTACATTATTGAAGTTCGCGCAAGACAAATTTTAGACAGCCGTGGAAATCCTACAGTAGAAGTAGACGTATTAACAGACGAGGGCGCTTTGGGTCGTGCTGCTGTCCCAAGTGGTGCAAGTACTGGTATTCATGAAGCTGCAGAGTTAAGAGACAATGACAAGAAAAAATACGTAGGTAAAGGGGTGTTAAAAGCAGTTAAAAACGTAAACGATATCATTGCAAAAAATATCAATGGTTTTGATATTACTGCGCAAGCTGCAATTGATCAATTGATGATCGAATTAGATGGTACTGCAAACAAAAGTAAGTTAGGAGCCAATGCAATCTTGGCAGTAAGTTTGGCTGTAGCAAAGGCCGCAGCGGAAGACGCAAATCTTCCATTATACCGCTACATTGGTGGCACGAATGCTAGAACATTGCCAATGCCAATGATGAATATTTTAAACGGTGGTGCGCACGCAGATAACAAAATTGATTTCCAAGAATTTATGATTATGCCAGTGGGCGCTCCTAGCTTTAGCGAAGGATTGCGTTGGGGCGTGGAAATTTTCCATCAGTTAAAAAGCACATTGAAGAAAAAAGGATATAGCACCAACGTAGGGGATGAGGGTGGCTTTGCTCCGAATATCCAAAGTAATGAGGAAGCAATTGAAACAGTTTTAGAAGCGATTCAAGCAGCTGGTTACAAAACAGGTTCTCAAATTGCAATAGCGATGGATGCTGCAAATAGTGAGTTATGGAATGCTAAGAAGAAAAAATATGTATTCCACAAGAGTACTGGTAAAGAAATGAGTTCAGATCAATTGGTTAAATATTGGGAAAGCTGGGTTAAAAAATATCCGATTGTTTCGATCGAAGATGGTATGGCAGAGGACGATTGGAATGGCTGGAAAAATTTAACTACTACCATTGGCGACAAGTGTCAATTAGTTGGGGATGATTTATTTGTAACAAATGTTACCCGTTTACAAACTGGAATTGACAAGAAGATTGCAAATGGCTTATTGGTTAAAGTAAACCAAATTGGTACTTTAACTGAAACTATTAATGCAGTGACTTTAGCTCAACACAATGGGTACAATACCATTATGTCTCACCGAAGTGGTGAAACCGAAGACACGACCATTGCTGATTTAGCAGTTGCATTGAACTGCGGTCAAATTAAGACAGGTTCTGCTTCACGTAGTGATCGTATGGCTAAATACAATCAGTTAATCCGTATCGAAGAGCAATTGGGAGAGACTGGTGTTTTCCCAACAAAAGGCAAATTGAAGTTCGGAAACAAATAATTAAAGGCTTTTTTTAAGTCTTTTACCTAAAAGGTTGGAGTATTATTAGAACTATGCTAATTTTACTTCAACCTTTTTTTATGACATTTTTGAAAAAAATAATTCCCTATATATTCAATCGCTATTTCATAGTGTTTTTAGGGTTTGCTGTGTGGATGTTATTTTTTGATCAAAGAGACTTTTTTCAACAGAAAGAACGCAGTTCAGAATTGCACAAACTAGAAGCGGCAAAAAAGTATTATCAAGACGAAATAGATCAAACAAAAACGCAATTAACAAATTTGCAAAATAATCCGACGGCCATCGAAAAGTACGCACGAGAAAGATACCTGCTTAGACGCGATGGAGAGGAAGTGTATTTATTTGAAGATACCTTACCTGCTACTGAAAAGAAATGACAAAAAAAGAACGTTACGAGCATATATTGACTTACTTCCAAAGCCATATGCCCATTGCCGAAACAGAGTTAACCTATCAAAATCCTTTTGAATTATTAGTTGCTGTAATTTTATCTGCACAGTGCACAGATAAAAGGGTAAACTTAACAACCCCCGCAATTTTTGAAAAGTTCCCTACTGCACAAAAAATGGCATTGGCTACTTTTGAGGATTTGTTCCCGCTAATAAAAAGTATTTCTTATCCCAATAATAAAACTAAACATTTGTTGGGCATGAGCCACAAACTAGTACATGAGTTTGAGGGATCGGTACCTATGACTATTGAGGCCTTGGTAACCTTGCCCGGCGTTGGCAGGAAAACAGCCAATGTGATTACAAGTGTGGTGGACAAGCAGCCTAATATGGCAGTAGATACCCATGTAAATAGAGTAAGTAAACGTTTGGGCTTGGTGCCTATGACTGCAACGACTCCGTTGGCAGTAGAAAAGGATTTGATTAAAAATATTCCCTCCAAATTGGTACATACTGCCCATCATTGGTTAATACTTCATGGGCGCTATACTTGTTTAGCTAGAACACCTAAATGTGGCGAATGCGGCTTGCGAACGTTTTGTAAGTTTTACGAAAAAGAAGAAAAGAAAAAGCAAAAACAAAGCGCATAAAAAAAGCATCCCGATTTCACAGGATGCTTTTTTATTAGGTAGCTATATGTTATTATAATAATGCTTCAATAGCGTCTGTTAATTCTT
>CALPKD020000212.1 GCA_943324055.2 Chitinophaga pinensis | reverse complement strand
GGTAACGGTTAACCCTGTCTCTTCCATAAACTCTCTAGCTACACATGCTCGGGTGCCTTCTCCAATTTCTAATCCACCGCCTGGCAATTTAGTGATGTAGGCGCCTCTGATAAATTCATCACTAACTAAAAGCCTATTATCAGCATCTAACAATATTCCGTAAACGCGTAAATTAAATAGTGCCATGGGGGAGGTGTATTAAGTTAAAGGGAGATGGTTCCTTTGAAAACAAAAGTGCCAGGTCCCATAAGCCAAATATTGTCGAATTGATTATTTCCTTTATTGTTAAAACTTACGGCAAGCTTTCCACCTAACGCTTCAATGTTCACCGTATGCGTTCCAATTGAATCTAACGTAGAGACCAGTGCAGCAGCGGTTACGCCAGTTCCACAGCTTAAGGTTTCATCTTCAACGCCACGTTCATATGTACGCACAAATAGTTGATCCGCTTGCTTTTCCACAAAATTCACGTTAACACCTTCTTTTGTAAAACGTTCATTATATCTAATGGCCTTCCCTTTTGCATAAACATCTAGTTCCTTAATGCCTGAAACAAATTGAACATAATGTGGGGAGCCGGTATTGGTTACAAAAAAATCATCAGCTTGTTCTACTGTATTTACATCGGACATTTTTAAATGCACCCATCCATTTGCAGCAATAGTTGATTCGTGAGGGCCATCAACAGCTAAAAAAAGATATTGCGCTTTAATGATGCCACAGTCAAATGCATATTGCGTTAAACATCTTCCGCCATTTCCGCACATCGTTCCTAATTCGCCACCTGCATTATAATAGGTCATTGAAAAATCATATCCTTCGGCAACGCCCAATAACATTAAACCATCCGCTCCAATGCCCATTTTACGATCACATAAAAAAGCAATTTGTTCGGTAGTTAATTGTATCGTTCCTTGACGGTTGTCAATAATTATAAAGTCATTCCCAGTGCCTTGGTATTTGGAGAATTGAAGATGCATATTGGTTACATTTAAGTAGTATCTTTTTTTATTAAATTCCTGCAAGGATGCCTAATGTTTTTTGAATCATATTGTCCACTGCTGCGCCCATATCCTTGCTATATTCTTTTTTCACTCTATTTGCAATGATTACATTTACGCTTAAGCATTGATGCCCCAACAAGTTGCAAAGTCCATAGATCGCACTTGTTTCCATTTCAAAGTTTGCAATATGATGATTGCCATATCGGAAGCTAGTCATTTGGTCTACCAAGTTTGGCATTTTTAAAGGGAGTCTTAATATTCTTCCTTGAGGTCCGTAAAAACCAGGGCAAGTTACCGTGATACCATGGGTGTATCCTTCGGTGAAATGTTTCAATAACCCCGCACTTGCACTTGCTAAATAGGGTTGAACAAAATGAGATGTGATTTGTGTATGTTGTTCAAATGCACTCAATATTGCTTTTTCTTCGTCGTTATTGGTAAGATTATAAAAGTGCAATAAATTGTCAATCCCTAATCCATGGGTTCCTGCCACTAATTGATCTACACCTACTTCACCTTGCAAGGATCCGCAAGTTCCCATACGAACAATAGATACTGACTTTTTGTGTTCCTTAATGGTTCTAGTGGCAAAATCGATATTCACTAATGCATCCACTTCATTTAAAGCAATGTCAATATTGTCTGGCCCAATGCCTGTGCTTAAAACGGATAATCTTTTATTGCCGATATATCCAGTATGGGTGATAAATTCTCTGTGTGCACAAACGTGTTCAACTCTATCAAAATATTTACTCACTTCACTTACTCTTTCAGGGTCACCCACAGTAATAATAGTGTCCGCGATTTCCTCAGGGCGCACATTTAAATGGTAGACAGCGCCACGATCGTTAATGATTAATTCAGATGCTCCTATTGCTTGCATAAAGCGTTATTTAGGGTACAAATGTCGTTTAAATAGCAATAGTCGTAAAATTCTTTTCTAATTAACATCTTTACGCTATTTTCGCGTTCCGAAAGGGTCCTGTGGCCGAGTGGCTAGGCAGAGCTCTGCAAAAGCTCCCACAGCGGTTCGAATCCGCTCGGGACCTCGATACAAAGCGTCTCAACGAAAGTTGAGACGCTTTTTTAATGCGAAGCCGCGAAACAAGCTTGCTTGATTGAGCGGATGAGTGTTAAAAAAGCCAAACACTCCCGAGCATCGGGAGTGTTTGAAATGCTTTGGGTAAGCCGAGTTAGCCGAAGCGGAAGACAATGCGCAGCATTGGCCATCCGTCGAAAGCTTGCTTTCGTAAGTTGGCGAGAATGAAAAAAGAAACACTCCCGAGCATCGGGAGTGTTTGAAACGCTTTGGGTAAGCCTCTCCATTTTTCTCTTTTTAGACACAATTCCAGACGTATAAACACTGCGAAATAGACTACTCTTCCATATTATTTTCAAGCCTTAAACTAAAAATCAATCAAATGAAAAATTTAAGACTTTTACTGATGTTCAGCTTAGTATTACTTTTTAATGCTTGTTCAAAAGACATCTCTCAAGCTGAAAATATTATTAAAAAAACAGAACTCAATTTATTTACCGAACAACTAATTGACGTTTCAAGTAATATTTCAAATTTCACCCCTAATATAAAAGTAAATAATGGTGTGATTAAACAAATAGTGGTTGAGGAAAAGGCGCATGAAATATTAGCTCCTTTAGTAATGCGAGCTAGAAGCTTGCTCAAATCTTATAATTTATTGGATGGATTAGAGGAGTCATTAAATTTTGATGACAAAAAAATATTAATTGCAGGTATACTCTTAATGAATCAAGAAAAAGGGATGCTAAATTCGGACAATTCCAAAAAAGTTAATTTAATACAATCAAATATGATGGATGAGATTGATAGCGATGAACTGTCAGGATGTTTGCTAGAGGTTTTTGGCTTGGGGTCAGGAGTTGCTGGTTTCATGGCTAGTGCGGAATTAATGACAGTTAGAGGGCTAACAACATTGGTTGCAAAAGTTGCATTAAAATCATTGGGGTGGGTGGGGGTAGCATTTATGACTTATCGATTTGGTAAATGTTTAATGATTGCAAATACTGATTAGGTAAAAAAAATACAAAATTTGCTATGCTAGAAATAATTATTTTAACCACAATGTGTTTAATTATTACGCCAATCTACATCTATGATGCAGTAACCGGAGCGATAAGTAAAAATGATAGTCCTCGATTTCGGAAACTAAAAGATATCGTTTATTATTTTTTAGTGCTCTATATTATTATTGCCAAGACAATTGAGGCCTATGTCCATTATTTTAAACATTAATTTACGGTTACGAAAAATGAAACTTGTATTTATAAAAGTCATCTTGTTTTATTTAAAAATATACAATCATGAATCTATTAAACATTTCACTTAGAGCACAGGAATTAATTTTTTTAACTGGTGTCATATCAATTCTAATGTTATTAGTCTTTTTAATGCTTAATGTGATTAATAAAGAGAAAGCGCAAGCCTTCAAGAAAAAAAGTTTACTAATTTTTGGAGTTGTGGCCCTTACTATACTATTTATCTCATTAATTAGTAGGATAATGAGCGGCCAATTATTTTCACAACAAACAAAAACTGAAATAATAAACAAATAAGCAATCCCTATTATTAATCAATAAAATAATTCCCATGACAAAACCTTACATTTTTGGAAAACTTATCACTCCATTAATTCTCGCACTTCCATTGTTTGTTTCATTGCTACTTTTTTTGGTAAGCGTAATCTTATTCGTCT
>CALPKD020000211.1 GCA_943324055.2 Chitinophaga pinensis | reverse complement strand
GGTACAGTACGTTTTTCGTCAAACGGATGGCCTGACCCGAACGTAGTTTTTAAAAGTTATCCATTTGCAGGTGAGGGTACAAATGCACCATTGGTGTTTGTAAGTATCATGACTTTCATTTTGATTGTCAGTTCAGTTACAATGGTTTTAGCAGTACACGCTGGTAAGAACATGGATAAAAAAGGGGTTGTTAGAAATATGATTTTCACCATCATCGGTGGTATTGCATTTTTAAGCTGTCAGGCTTGGGAGTGGAATCACTTACATCATGAAGGTGCTTGGTGGGGTTTGAATCCGTTTATGAACGCTGACGGAACTGCTTCTACAACAAACTTTACAAACTTCTTCTTTACCATTACAGGATTCCACGGATTCCACGTATTTAGTGGAGTAGTGATCAATATTATTATGTTAATCATGACCTTGTTGGATAAGTTTGAAGAAAGAGGTCATTACTTAATGATTGAAAAAGCAGGATTGTACTGGCACTTTGTAGACTTAGTGTGGGTATTTGTATTTACTTGTTTCTATTTATTATAAACTTATTATTCGCTCGATTTATATAGCGCTCGAAAAAAACTAATTATGTCACAAACACAGGATACACACGCTGAACACCACGGAGATCCAATTGCGGAAATCAAAAAAGTAACGATTATTTTATCGGTACTTACTATCGTGGAATTGATTTTAGGTTATTGGATGATTGGAATTGCGAACCCTGCAATGCGCTTAGCAGTAAAAGGGGCCATTATAATATTAATGATGTCTAAGGCTTTTTATATTGTTGCTTATTTCATGCACTTAAAACATGAAGTGAAAAACTTGATCATGACCATTGTGGTTCCATTGTTATTGTTTGTATGGTTTATCATCGCTTTTTTAACAGATGGTAATTCTTACAAAAACCTACGTAACACCTATGATCCTTATTATAAGGAGCAATCTACCATTAAGGTAGAAAAGAAAGCAGAAGAACATCACCAAGGGGCTACTGAGCAACACAAAGCAACCGAGGCGCCTGCTGAAAAACACTAAATAAGTAATAATTTGATAGTCCGGAAGGGATAGTTATTAAAGTCGCTTTATACTATTAAACCACTCCAAATTTTGGGGTGGTTTTTTGTTCGTATCATTTGATTCAATTTAGGCTTTGCGTTGTAACTTCGCCTTACTTAATTATAAGAAATGTCTAAAAAATCGCTTTACGGCTTAGTGATCGCACTCTTAATTCCAGTACTTTGCTACTTGTGGCTAAAGTCGGCGAGTGAAAACGCGGTAACGATGCCCCGTCATTATTTGTTGGATACGGTCATTGAATCTGTTGTCAACGGAAAACAAAAAGACGATAGCATTTGGCATACGACTAAAGATATTCGCCTAGTAAATCAATTGGGAGACACGGTTAACCTTTATGATCAAAAAGGCAAGATTATTATATTGGATTTTTTCTTTACAAGCTGTGGTAGCATTTGTCCAAAGCTGACCAACAATATGTCTAACCTTCAACGTTCTTTTTCGATAGGGGGGGACAAGCGTAAAAAAGTAGATACTTCCATTGTGCAATTCATTTCCATTTCAGTTGATCCTGATCGGGATAGTGTTCCGGTATTAAATGAATACGCCAACAAAATGGGCGTATTGTCTGACAACTGGTGGCTTATGACAGGCAATAGAGATTCAATTTATAAATTCGCTTTTGAAGAAATGAAGGTGGACAAGTTTAGTCAAGAACCAATCAACCCCGACTTTGTTCATACCAGCCGCTTTATTTTGATTGACAAAAAAATGAAAGTACGTGGGTACTATAACGGATTGGATTCAACCTCTCTTATGAAACTAGCTAAAGATGTTGGTTACGTAATGTTGGAAAAAGATAAAGAAAAAAAGAATCAAGTGTTTCAAGATATTATTGATCTTAGTTGGTTATGGCTAGTTATAGCTGTGTTGGTTGGAGGATTCATATATTACTTTACTGGTATGAAAAAGAAAGATAAAAATTAAAAAAAATAACTATAAATACATTTTATGTTAGCACCTATTATTAAAAAGAATGACAAATTAGCCAATATTTTAATCGCTGTATTTTCGGTGGTTGTATTTGTGGCAGTTACTTTTTTAAGTAAGTTTTCGATTAACGTTGAATTGCCTTTTGACAAGCATATTTTTGCATTGATCAATGCAGTATTGAATACGGCGGTTGCCATATTATTAGTGGTAGCATTAATCGCTGTGAAACAAAAAAAGTATCAACTACACAAAAACTTAATGTTTACTGCCTTAATTTTTTCACTGCTATTTTTAGTGACTTATATCGCACACCATTTATTAGCAGGGGAAGCGCGCTTTGGAGATGCTAATTTTGATGGCATTGTATCGGAGGAAGAAAAAGTATTAGTAGGTAATGCACGTCCTTTTTATCTTGTATTATTAACGACACATATTATTTTAGCGGCTACTATTTTGCCCTTTGTTTTATTTACAGCTTACCGTGCTTTGACTGGCGAATTTGAGCAACATAAAAAATTAGCTAAACGTACTTGGCCTATTTGGTTTTACGTAGCTGCTACTGGCCCTATTGTGTATGCGATGATTAAGACTTACTATAACTAGGTGGGAGATCTTATCTTTATAGGAAGTTTATTTTGTGCATTAATAAGTGCATATTTACTATTATTAAAAAGGAATGCCGTTCATTTATTTACTAATAATATTTTAGCAATTATTTTTTTGACATATAGCTATTGTACAATTGGGTACTTGCTTATATCTTCTGGTTGGCTTATTTATTTCCCTAACTTTTATCGTACACCTGCACCTGTTAATTTCTTAATCCCGCCACTTGCATATTTATATGTTAAATCGGTATTAAGCAACAAGAATAAGTGGACTTGGAAAGACAATCTGCATCTCTTACCTTTTATTTTCTTTGTCATTAATTATATTCCATTGTATACAATGAGCTATGAAAAGAAAATAGAAATTGCAAAACTTGTAATTAATAATTATCAATTTAATTATAGTGGTAATGACGGATTTTTTTCGGAAAACATACAACTACTCAGACCTATACAAAGTATTGTCTATATTATACTACAATGGCGGTTGCTTTTAAAGTTTAAAAAAGACAACAAAGAGAATACATTTAAAGAATATACTCAAGCTACAATAACTTGGCTGAAAAACTTTACTGTCGCTGTATCTTTTACAATTTTGACTTTTTTGATTTTTGTTATAGGTGTCATTTATAGTTTATACACCAAAAGAAATATAAACGATCTTGTTTTTTATGCATCCATACCAGTTGCTATTAGTTTCTTTTACTTAAGTAGTTACTTAATTATTAATCCTAATGTATTAATCGGACTTCCTTATATAGAAATATCCAAAACTAACAAAGCGTTGATAATGATGGATACGCAAAAGTTTAATGAAGAAGTTGGTATTATCGAACGTTACCTAATACAGGGAGCGCCCTATTTTAGGCAAAATTATACTATTAATGAACTTTCATTAGAATTAAGTATACCACTAAAATCACTTTCGTTTATTATAAACAATCATTTTAAAAAGAATTTTAATGATTTTCTTAATTATTATAGGGTTGCTTATGTCGTAGACAGAATCAAGGCGGGAGATTTGAAAAATTATACTTTATATGCATTAGCATCAAAAGCTGGATTTTCAAATAAAACTAGCTTTGTAAATGCGTTTAAAAAGATACATAACTGTACACCTTCTC
>CALPKD020000210.1 GCA_943324055.2 Chitinophaga pinensis | reverse complement strand
GTTATCCTTAGTGGCTCCCCTGCAAGTGTGAACGAACCAGATGCCCCAAACGTAGATATTCAAGCTATTTTAGCTCAATTACCCGTCCTAACTGTATGTTATGGTGCTCAGTTGAGTGCCAAGAACTTTGGTGGCCGAGTGGAAAAGTCCAATAAAAGAGAATATGGCCGTGCGCAACTCCGTATTCAAAAAGAGGACGTCTTATTTAAAAATATCCCTAATAATAGCCAAGTTTGGATGAGTCATAGTGACTCCATCGCTCAATTACCCGAAAATTTTGAATTATTAGCCGATACCGATAGTATTCCGGTTGCTGCTTTCCGTAAAAAGGAAGATGGTGGGAATAGTTTACATGGACTACAGTTTCATCCGGAGGTTTACCACTCTACGGAGGGTAAAAAGATGATTTATAACTTCCTTGTTGAAATATGTGGCTGTACCCAAAATTGGACACCAGCCGCTTTCATTCAAGAAACAGTAGATAAGTTGGCTGCTCAAATTGGAGACGGTCATGTAATTATGGCTTTAAGCGGCGGAGTAGATAGTACCGTTGCTGCAACCTTAATTCACAAAGCAATTGGAAACAGGCTCCACGGAATTTTTGTAGACAATGGAGTACTAAGGAAAAATGAATTCCAAAGTGTTTTAGACATGTACGATTCTATCGGGTTGAACGTGAAAGGTATTGATGCTAAGTCTATGTTCTATGATGGCCTTGCAGGAAAATCTGACCCAGAGGAAAAGCGTAAAATTATTGGGAAACTATTTATAGATGTATTTCAAATAGAAGCTTCTAAAATGCTGGAAGCCAAGTTTTTAGGTCAAGGAACGATTTACCCGGATGTAATAGAAAGTGTAAGCGTAAGTGGCCCTTCTCAGACTATTAAATCACACCATAATGTAGGTGGGTTACCAGACACGCTTCACCTAACCTTGGTGGAACCACTTAGGTACTTGTTCAAAGATGAAGTACGCAAAGTGGGTCTTGAACTTGGGATCCCGGCAGATATGATTAACAGACACCCTTTTCCTGGACCAGGTTTAGCAATTCGTATTTTAGGTGATATCACCCCTGAGAAAGTAGCTTTATTACAGATAGCAGACGATGTATATACCCGTTCATTGAAGGAATTTGACTTATATAATAAGGTATGGCAAGCAGGAACAATCCTTTTACCATGTAAAACAGTAGGTGTAATGGGTGACGAAAGAACTTATGAATATACGGTTGCACTCAGAGCTGTAACCTCTGTAGATGGAATGACTGCCGATTGGGCACACTTGCCGTATGAGTTTTTAGCGCATGTAAGTAATGCAATTATCAATGAGGCAAGAGGTATTAACCGTGTTGTATATGATATTAGTAGCAAACCACCTGCAACCATTGAGTGGGAATAATTTTTAATTAGCCCGAAATAATACTTAATATTTAATATAAGGTATTATACTATAAGTTATTGTAAATCAAAGTATTGAGATGTATTAAATAAATTTAAAAGGCCTGGTGTAATTTATGTTACCTAGGCCTTTTACTTAACAAGAAACTCCAATCTAGTTTAGCTAGCACCTTTCTTTATCAAAAAATCCCAGTCTGGTTAAGCCAAACTGGGATTTGTATCTGAATTGAATGTAATATCTTTCTGTTTTCTAGTTCATTGTACGCTTCATTGTGCTGATTTGATCCTGCAAGCTACTCACTACACCCGCCAATTGATCCACATTCCACATTGGTTGGGCCCCTGCTTTATGGATAATATAAACCGCCTTCCATATTTCAACAATATCTTGAGTATTTACTTGATATGGCTCATATAAAGGATTGTCACTCAATAAAGTAAGTCGTTCTTTATGATCGTCATTCGTAATAATCCTTTTGTATACAACACCATCCGAATTGGATACAACAATATAAGTATTACTATTCTTGACGTGGTTAAAGCTGTCCACCTTTTCCCCAACAATAACGCTTCCGCTTGGGGTTGGCAACATACTATCTCCTATAATTTCAAAAGCTCGGTAATCACCAGGTGCCAACATTGGCAAGGTGAAGGTATTTAGTTCGTCCAAAAATTCAGGATCCGCATAACCAGCTAAATATCCAGCTGCTGCTTTTACCGGAACAAATGGGACAATCTGGCTAAGACTAATTGACTTGTCCGATTTCATAGAGCGGCGACGCTCCAAATAGGAATTAGCTGATTTAGTCCCTTCACTTCCAACCGCTCCCATTTCAGACAAATCCTGAAAAAGGAAGGTTTCCAGATTGATGTTGAATAAAGCGCAAATTGCTTCCTGCACTTCTAATCGAGGTTCTGCTCTTTCTTCTTCATAAGCACCTACCAAGGATCGCTTAATTTGAAGTTGATTGGCCATTTCCTCTTGTGTCCATTCGCGCTGCTTTCTGATGTATTTTATATTCTTACCTGCGTATGACATAACTAATGATTTTAGTGCAATTTACTAAACTTTTTAGTTTTTCCAAATATTTTTAGCAATTTCTTAATTTTGTGGCAAGTTCCGATCTTGGTAACTTGCATTATGGCAAAAACAAAATCAGATAAACCGGTTATCTTAATAACAAATGATGACGGTATTAATGCCCCTGGCATCAGGGCTTTAGTGGAAGCGGCAATGCCCTTTGGTAAAGTAGTTGTGGTGGCTCCTGACAAACCACAAAGTGGCATGGGACATGCAATTACGATTGGAGAACATCTAAGATTAAATAAAGTACAATATATAGACGGTGTGGAGGCTTATTCTTGTAGCGGTACGCCAGTGGATTGCGTAAAACTAGCAGTGGATAAAGTGTTGCATCGTAAACCCACCATTTGCTTAAGTGGTATTAACCATGGTGCGAACCACTCTATAAATGTAATTTACTCTGGAACCATGTCCGCTGCTTTGGAAGCTTCTATTGAAAGTATTCCAAGCATTGGCTTTAGCCTATTAGACTTAAGTGTCGAAGCAGATTTTACTGCTGCAAAGCATTTTGCTGCTATCATTATTCAAAAATTGTTAGCGGACAAGTCAGTGGACAAACACCTTTGTTTAAATGTAAATATCCCTAAGGTTGCTACTGAATTAATTAAGGGTATTAAGATCTGCAAGCAGGCCTATGCTAAATACGAGGAAAAATTTGTAGAAAGGACCGACCCTCATGGCAAGAAATATTATTGGCTAACCGGCGCTTTTGTGAATTTTGACAAATCAAAAGATACAGATGTGTGGGCTTTGAAAAATAATTATGTGAGCGTAGTACCTGTTCAATTTGATTTAACGAATCACGTGATCAAAGAAAAATTAAGTAAAAAGTGGAAGTGGTAAAATAACTACAATGCAAAAAGACAATTATATATTAGGGGTCATGATTGGATTGGGTCTACCCTTTTTAGGATTTATCGGATTTTATCAATTCAAATTTAGCTTGTTTAGTTTTCAAGAATTTTTAGAATTACTGAATCAACAAAAGTCGATATTATCTGCCATGATTAGTATTTCGCTCCTACTAAATGGTGCGGTACTTACTTACTTTTTTCAAAAGCAATTGGACAAAACAGCTAAAGGTATTTTTTTTACAACTTGTATCTACGCAGTAATCGCTATTGCGTGTAAATGGTTTTTATAAATGCGTTATTACATTATTGCTGGTGAAGCCAGTGGAGATTTACATGGTTCCAATTTAATCAAAGCGATTAAAGTAAAGGATGCAGATGCTGTGATCCAATGCTGGGGTGGTGATTTAAT
>CALPKD020000209.1 GCA_943324055.2 Chitinophaga pinensis | reverse complement strand
TTTCTCATCGCCTCCTAATGACTCCGGAGTAGTACCAGAGCTGCTATTGTTAAAAGGAACTCCATCGATAACATATAAAGGTTCCGTACCTCCTAAAAAGGAATTAGAACCACGAACTTTGATGCTTAAGCCAGCGCCTGGTGCACCATCATTTTGTGTTACATTCACTCCAGCCAATTTACCTTGCATGGCCTGTAAAATGTTATTAGGATTATCTATTAATAGTTCCTCCCTAGTTAATCGTTGAATAGCACCAGTAACCTCGCTTTTCTTTAAAGTACCATACCCAATTACCACAACATCATTTAAATTAGAGGTAATAGAAGTTAAGGTAAAATTGAGGGTAGTATTGCTCCCAAGATTCTTTTCAACGGCATCCATGCCAACATACGAAGCAATTAAGGGAGTAACCTTAGCAGATAACTCGAGCGTATAAAAGCCTTTGCTATTTGTAAGAGTTGATATTTTTGTGTTTTTAAAAGTTACCACCGCGCCTTCTAAAGGGGTACCCTTTTCATCGGTAACGAACCCTGAAACCTGTTTTGTCTGAGCGGTAACTAAATAACTTGATAATACACATAGCAGTAGCAAGAAAAATCTGTTTTTTCTCATATGGCAATTTTATTTAAACAAATGTATATCTAAGAAAAGGTAGATTATAATACTTTATTATCATTTAATTATACTTTTTAACACAATAATGCATGCTTATAAAAAAAAGAAAGTATAAATATGTTAAATAACGCAGCGTTATATGGATATTATTGATATTTTTACGAATCAATAAGAATGATATTATTTTAACCTAAATGAGGAATCAACTACTAAAAGAAATCACTCCCCTTACTATAAGTGATTGCTTTACCGTATTTTCAAGGACCAAAACTGAGTTCGACTTTCCCTTACATTTTCATGAAGAATTTGAATTGAATTTTATTTTGAACGCAAAGGGGGCAAAACGGATAGTCGGAGATCATATGTCCGAAATCAATGAATTAGAGCTAGTATTAGTAGGCCCTAACTTACCTCATTGTTGGAAAACAAATAATTGTAAGAGTAAAAAGATTATGGAAATCACCATTCAATTTCACAAGGATTTGTTTGATGATAAATTTTTAAAAAGAAACCAACTATATTTTATCAAAGAAATGCTTGATAAGTCTAATCGGGGAATTTTATTTTCTAAAACTACTACGCAGTTAATACAACAAAGACTAAGTGCCTTATCGGAAAAAATGGGGTTTGATGGAGTATTAGAATTAATGTCCATTTTAAATGACTTGTCTAAGTCAAAAAATATGAAAATATTATCAGACAATACTTTCAAAAACGTGAAGACCAATTATCATAGTCGTCGTATTGAAAAAGTAATTGAATTTATAACGGAAAATTATGATAAAAAAATAACTTTAGCTGATGCAGCAAAAATTGCAAACATGACAGAAGTTTCATTTAGTCGATTTTTTAAAAACAATACAGGTATAACTTTTATAGACAACCTATTGGAGATACGACTTGGGCACGCTTCTAGATTATTGATTGATACCAATCAGACTATTTCTGAAATTGCGTATAACTGCGGTTTTAATAATATTTCAAATTTTAACAGGCTGTTTAAAAAGAAAAAGGGATGTGCCCCAAAAAGTTTTAGACAAGATTATAGCAACGAATGCCGCATATTTATTTAAGCAAAAAACATATTTAAGATGTATAAAAAAATAAGCCTCTTTTTCATTATATTACTATTCTCGTTACAGACCAATGCACAGGCATTTATAAACGAAATTAAAGCCTTTCGAAAGGCAGACTCTATTGGAAATATACCTTCCAATCCTATTTTATTTATTGGTAGCTCTAGTTTTACCAATTGGAAAGATGTAGGCAATTATTTTCCAGATTACACAATACTTAATAGGGGTTTTGGAGGTTCGTCGCTTCCTCATTTAATTATGTATGCAGATGATATTCTTTTTAAATATAACCCAAAGCAAATTGTTATATACTGTGGCGAAAACGATTTAACCGGAGGTATACATATAACATCGGATTCAGTACTGCATAGATTTATTGAACTATATTCTTTAATTAGAACTAGGTTTCCTAAAATTCCTATTGCATATATTTCTATGAAGCCAAGCCCAAGTAGAACAAAGCTATTAACAATCATGCAGGAGGGTAATTCTAAAATACAAGACTTTATAGAACATCAAAAAAGGGCTAAGTATATAAATGTCTATGAGCCCATGTTAAACCTAGATGGCACAATGAAGCCTGAAATTTACAGGTCGGATAGTTTACACATGAACAGTAAAGGTTATGAGATTTGGAAGAAAATTATCCAGCCCTATTTAGTTAAGTAAGTTTTAAATGACCAGGGCGCAAATGTATACTAGTATTTATTAAAACCATATTTAGAGTATATATTTCAATTAAGGACAAAAATTAACCGCTATAAGAATATAGCGGTTACTCAAATTGAATCACCATTCATAGCCCCCTATGAAAGCGTTTATAGTACGAATTATACCAATTAGTTGGTTGTGTCGGTAAGTAAAAGTAGGCGCCCCCCTAAAGCTTCTTGACAAAAGAAACAAGTAAAAAAGCACTTATACTAGTACTCAAATAAGCAATATCCTTTGGGGAATTTTTAGATTAATTCTATTGGATTTAATAACTTACACAAAAGGAAAAAAATGGCAATATCCGTATGGGAGAAAGAGACTTTTTTTGCACCAAAGGATGTGGTGATAGTGGGATGTGGTTTTGTAGGACTATGGACTGCCTACGAATTAATACATCAGTATCCTAAGTTAAAAATAACCATCTTGGAACGCGGCACCATTCCATCGGGTGCAAGCACACGCAATGCAGGTTTTTCCTGCTTTGGTAGCGTATCAGAATTAATGGGGGACGTGGAGCTAATGGGCGAAGCGAGTATGCTAGAAACGGTCAAAATGCGGTACCAAGGATTACAAAGAATACAGGAAGTGTTTGAAAAAAAGCAACTGGATTACGAAGGCAACGGAGGTTACGAGTTAATTGAAAAAAATGGGACCTATCCTATCGAACGCTTACACGACGACATTCAATATCTAAATAAAATACTTGCGCCTGTTTTAGGAATTCCTACCACAAAAGGAAGTGCTCCAATTTATAAAGACCTTACCAAAAAGATTCCTCAGTTTGGGTTTCAACAAATCCAAGCTTTGGCATTTAGCCCCTATGAGGGCCAGTTGCATTCAGCAAAATTGGTAATTGCATTACAACAAGCAGTGCAATCCAAAGGGGTGCAAATATTATTTAATACAGAAGTTAAAAAGTTCAAGAGTCATAGTGGAGGAGTGAGTATACAAACCAATCTAGAGGGTGACTTGGAAGCTAAACAAATGGTTATATGCACCAACGGATTTGCACAAAAGCTACTGCCTAAATTAGATGTTGTTCCTGCAAGAGGCCAAGTATTTGTAACCGCCCCCATTCCTGATTTTAAATTAAAAGGGACATTCCATTTTGATGAGGGCTATTATTATTTCAGAAACCTAGGCAATCGATTATTACTAGGTGGTGCACGGAACAAAGCATTTGCAGCCGAAAAAACTACATCGCTAGAAACATCAAAACTGATACAAGACACACTAGAGCAATTCATGATGAAGCGGATCTTGCCAAAGGGTACCAAAAAGCCTAAAATTGAAATGCGCTGGAGTGGCGTTATGGCAATGGGAAAGGAAAAGAAACCCATCATACAGGA
>CALPKD020000208.1 GCA_943324055.2 Chitinophaga pinensis | reverse complement strand
TACTTCAATTTTATCTCTCTTAAACACCTTTGCCAGGCGATTCATTTCCTCTTCAGTCACTGGTTTGTCCACTACTACAATTGCATTGTTGATATCGCCACCTTTGATAAGGTCATGTTTTAATAAAGCCTCTAGTTCGTGTAAAAAACAAAAAGTTCTACAAGGTGCAATTTGAGATTTAAAATCCTTGATTGTTTTTAGTTCAGCATGTTGAGTACCTAATACGGGACTATTAAAATCGATCAAGGTAGTGATTTGATAATCCAGTGCAGGAAGTGCGACCATTTCTACTCGCTTTTCTTCGTCATAGTGGAAAATATTTTCATCAATACTATACCATGCTTTTGCAGCGTCTTGTTCAAGCACACCGGTTGCTTCAATTTTTTCAATAAATGGGGTAGAGCTGCCATCCATAATTGGAATTTCTGGTCCATTTAATTCGATTAATGCATTGTCTACTCCCATACCCACTAAAGCCGCAAGAATATGTTCAACCGTACTCACTTTAGCATCACCCACTTGCAATGTAGTACCCCGACTTGTGTCAGTTACTAAATCACAATCTGCTTTTATGACAGGTTTATTGGGAAGGTCTACTCTTTGAAATTGAATTCCGAAACCAGGATTGGCTGGATGTAATGACATGTCAACTAAAACCCCTGTATGTAAACCAGTACCACTAATATTGATACTTGCTGATAAGGTATGTTGCTTGTCCGGATTAAAATGTTGATCCATGCTTTTAGTGTTTAATGCTTCGCTTCTGTAAAGCGATGATTTTCAGCAAAATTAAGTTGAATTAGCCTTTTTGGGCTAGTTGTTGTACTAATATTTCAAGTTCCTTTACCCTTTTCTCTAATAATGGCAGGTTTTTTACTTGGATTTGGCTTCTTAACGTGGCTCCATGCTCGCCAGCGGGGTAGCCAGTGACCACTAAATTGGCTTGTTTGATGGTTTTAGTAAGCCCGCTACGAGCGGCTATTTTTACCCCGTCTGCTATTGAAATATGTCCAGAAGCGCCGGCTTGACCTCCCATCATCACACTTTTACCAATTTTGGTACTGCCGCTAATGCCACTTTGTGCGGCAATCACTGTGTTTTCTCCAATCTCTACATTATGTGCTATTTGTATTAAGTTGTCTAATTTAACCCCTTTTCTGATAATGGTTGAACCAATCGTTGCCCTATCTATTGTGGTATTGGATCCGATTTCTACAAAATCTTCAATCACGACATTCCCTAATTGAGGCACTTTTTGAAAACTCCCATCTTCTTTTGGAGCGAAACCAAACCCGTCGCTTCCGATAATAGTGCCTGAATGAATTGTGATATGATTCCCTAAAACACAATCTGAATAAATTATAACACCTGGGTTTAACACCACATGATTTCCAATCTTCACATTATCGCCAATCACTACATTGGGAAATATTTTCACATTATCGCCAATTACTACATGGTCTCCTATATGTGTGAATGCGGCAACATAATGATGCGCCCCCAATGTTGCAGAACTTGAAATATAAGAAGGGCTTTGAATGCCTGAAAGATTTTGTGTTTTAAGTTCCTGATATTTTGTCAATAGTGTTGCAAATGCTGCATAGGCATCAGGAACTCTTATAAGGGTAGCAGTCAATTTTTGTTTTAAAACCAACGACTCGTTAATAATAATAACGGATGCTGCGCTTTGATATAAAAAGGCTTCATATTTTGGGTTAGCTAAAAAGGAAATTTCACCTGCTTTAGCTTCTTCTATTTTTCCAAATTGCTTCACAAGGACAGTAGCGTCTCCTTCGATTTTTCCTTGAATCATTAAAGCAATCTGTTGTGCACTAAATTGTAGCATTCGTAATTTTTTGGATGGGGGGTTATTTGCTCAACAAGCAAATGTAAAATTTTTTCACCTGGGCGGACAGACTTTCAACGATTAATGCATTCTGAATTTGTGAAATATTGGTTATTTCACCTGATTTTAGCAATATTTTGATGCTTTCTTGGTTATTCTTGTACATCGTATTGGTGACTGTGCCTTTAAAACATAGATATTTCATTGCATCTTCGTCAAATGCAAATTCCTTTTGAGTAGCCTGGTATGCTTTTTCCCATTGTGCATCACTAATGGGCTCGTTTTGAATTTGGCATTTGTAACAGTTTCTGTTCAATAAACGATTACACAATAGGGATAAGATGACATCTGAATGCTGTTGCCATTTCTTAACTGCAAATAGTACATCCGTATCATCTAACTGACAAAATGCATCTAACTGGATATCTTTTATTTGACCTGAAAAATCTCCAAGAAAATGATCCAATACACTGCCAGTTTTTATGGAGTCTGGATTTTGTTTAAAAAGTAGTTGAGCCCGTTCGATAATTTTTACCAACATATTTTCACTAGCGACGACTGTTTTGTGACAATACACTTGCCAATACATAAGACGCCTAGACATTAAAAATTTCTCAACACTATTCATTCCTTTTTCTTCTACCACTAATTCATTATCATGTACCGTCAACATTTTCAGAATGCGCTCGTAACCGATGACACCTTCACTTACTCCTGTGAAAAAACTATCTCTTGACAAATAGTCCAAACGATCCACATCTAGCTGTCCACTAATTAATTGGTGTAAGAATTTTTTTGGATAATTGTTAGTAAATATTTTTATCGCTAAATCCAATTTACCCTTGATTGGCGTATTGTCCTCGGTATTTAGTCGTTGCATGATGAGCAGAGAAATGTCCTCATGGTGGACGCCCTTAAGTAGTACATTTTCTAGTGCATGTGAATAGGGACCATGTCCAATATCGTGTAAAAGGATTGCTATTTTTGCTGCTTGTGCTTCGTCTTCGGTAATTTCAATTCCTTTGTCTTTCAGCTCTGAGATTGCTATACACATTAGATGGTAGGCGCCTAGCGAATGGTGCATGCGCGTATGCACCGCACCTGGATATACGAGATGGGCAAGCGCCATTTGCTGGATTCTTCTAAGTCTTTGGAAGAATGGATGGTTCACGATCGCAAAGATCAATGGGTCATTTATGGTAATGAATCCATGGACAGGATCGTTAATAATTTTTCGTTGTATAAAAGGCATATAATTCTTATGCCCACGAAGGTACGAAATGTGAATAACTCCTAGGCCATAAATAGCCCGCTGGTTCAACAAAAAAGTATCTTTGTAAGACCCTTACTACCCTATAAATCAATGCATAATATGAAATTGACTCAAACTACTTTAGATAAGTTAGAAGATATTTTAGGCGAATCTCAATTTGTGGTTCGTTATGAGCGCGGTAACTTCCAAAGCGGATGGTGCCTTTTAGAATCAAAGCGGATTGTTGTATTGAATAAATTCTTGAACTTGGAAGCTAGGATTAACACTTTATTGGAGTTGATTCCTCAACTTGATATCGATTTTGATAAGCTTACACATGGTTCTCAAAAATTATATGAAGAAGTAAAGCATTTGTCGCTTACTGAAGCATAAGACCTCTCAATTTTTTAAGGGTATATAAAATCTTTTACTTTGTTAGATGTCACCATTTTAGGATCTGGTACTAGTACAGGCGTTCCCTTAATTGGATGCGATTGTCCAGTATGCACTTCAATTGATCCGCGTGATAATCGATTAAGAACAAGTATAAAAATTCAAAACAAGGACACTGTCGTTGTGATTGATACCACACCGGATTTCAGGTATCAAATGTTAAGAACACATACAACGCATTTAGATGCGGTGGTATTTACACATCCACATAGAGACCATTATG
>CALPKD020000207.1 GCA_943324055.2 Chitinophaga pinensis | reverse complement strand
CTAACTGATTCTAGAAGCTTCTTGTCTTACCCAAGGCATGAGTATTTCCGTCGTATTGTATGTAATATGTTTGGCAACGAAATAGAACAGGGTGAATTGCCAAACGACACCGCTTGGATTGGTAAGATAATTCAAGACATCAGTTTTAACAATGCAAATCAATATTTTGGGTGGGAATAGATTTTTTATTTTGATTTAAACGCTGAACATAGTAATTTCATTTTCACAGAGAATGAAATTACGAATGACGGGAAATTGGCGATAACGTTATCGTTCCGGTAAATTTGCTTAATTAATTATGAATAAAATTTTTTGTTTTGGCGAGCTCTTACTTCGTCTTTCACCAGCACTTCAGCAAGAATGGATCAAAAGCCAAACAATGCCAGTTTTCGTAGGTGGAGCAGAATTGAATGTCGCAAATGCATTATCCGCTTGGGGTGTAAGTTCAAGTTATTGCACTGCACTTCCTGATAATTATTTAAGTGCCGAAATGGTAGCTTCCATCGAACAAAATAATATTAACACTTCTGCAATATATTTTACGGGCGAAAGAATTGGAATGTATATTTTGCCAATGGGCGCAGATCTCAAAAACGCAGGAGTGATTTACGATCGCAATCATTCTTCATTCGCGTCTTTACAACCAGGTCAAATTAATTGGGATAAATTATTAGACGGCCATGATTGGTTTCACTTTAGTGCCATTAGTCCTGCGCTCAATGAAAATGTAGTTGCAGTTTGCAAAGAGGCATTGGAAGCAGCGACCAAAAAAGGATTAACCATTTCTGTGGACTTAAACTATAGAGCTAAGCTTTGGCAATACGGTAAAAAACCTGTGGAGGTAATGCCCGATTTAGTTAAATACTGTCATGTGATCATGGGTAATATTTGGAGTGCAAGGGATTTGCTTGGCACTAATTTACCGGCGGACATTAACTCGGTTTTTGACCAGGATGCACTTTCGGCACAAGCTAAAACAACGTCAATGGATCTCATGGCGGCTTATCCAAATTGCAAAGTGGTTGCGAATACCTTTCGCTTTTCCGAAAACGATGCAGTAAGGTATTATGCAACATTGACTACGCCAACCTCACATACTATTTCAAATGAACATTATACAGAAACCGTGGTAGATAAGGTAGGAAGTGGAGACTGTTTTATGGCAGGCCTTATTTATGGATTATCACAACAAAAAGTGGGAAATTGGTCCAACGATAACATTATAAATTTTGCAGCGAGTGCAGCATTTGGAAAATTGCAAGAGAAAGGAGATAGTACGAAACAATCTTTAGCGTTAATTCAATCAAGGTATTAATATAAAAAATATGGAAAGAGAAGATAAATTAATTCAACACATCACCAATGGAGGATTAATGCCATTGTTTTACCATGACGATGTTTTGGTTTGTGAAGCGGTGGTGAATGCAATGTACAAAGGAGGAATAAGAACTATTGAATTTACAAATAGGGGACCAAAAGCTTTGCAGAATTTTAAAAGCATTGTTGCTTTAAAGCAAAGCATGCCTGATTTAATGTTGGGTATTGGAACCATCAAAACTGGGGAGGAAGCGACTTTATTTATTGAAGCGGGTGCTGATTTTTTAGTAAGCCCCATTTTTGATCATGGCGTTGCGGATGTCGCCTATCTGCATAAAATTTTGTGGATTCCAGGTTGTATGACTCCTACCGAAATTCATGTAGCGCAACAGGCTGGATGCAAATTGGTAAAATTATTTCCAGGCAATGTATTAGGTCCTGGTTTTGTAGAAGCCATCATGCCATTATTTCAAGGGATTCAATTCCTTGTAACAGGGGGAGTAGATGCAACGCAAGAAAATATTGGCGCTTGGTTAAAGAGTGGCGCAGCAGGCGTTGGACTTGGAAGTAAACTCATTACCAAGCAGATATTAGAAACAAGAAATTACGAAGCACTTACTTTAGGTGCTGAACAATTAATAACGATCATGCAAACCTTAAAAAAATAATATGAAGACTGCGATTGGAAGATACAGGTGGACTATTTGTTCTTTGGTTTTCTTTGCTACTACAATTAATTATTTAGACAGAGCGGTAATTAGTTTGTTGAAAAGTACCTTGACGGCCGAAATGAAATGGGACGATGGCGATTATGCGAACATCGAAATTGCATTCAAAGTTTGTTATGCAATTGGATTGATGTTAGCAGGTCGCTTTATTGACAGAATCGGCACAAAACGTGGGTACGCATGGGCGACAGGCCTTTGGAGTATATCTGCAGTATTGCATGCATTTGCAAACAATGTTTTAGGATTTGCTGCTGCTCGAGCTGCATTAGGTTTTACAGAAGCTGGTAATTTTCCTGCTGCAATCAAAACAGTTGCAGAGTGGTTTCCTAAAAAAGAACGTGCATTGGCTACGGGTATCTTTAACTCAGGTGCAAATATTGGTGCCATCGTTGCTCCATTAACAGTGCCTTTTATTGCTGTCACATTTGGATGGAGATGGGCTTTTGTGATTACTGGTATATTAGGTTTTGTTTGGCTAATCTTTTGGAAAAAACATTATCATCAACCAGCGGATCATCCAAAATTATCAAAAGCTGAATTTGATTATATTAATAGTGATACGGAAGCACCAATTGCAACTGCCGAAGTATTACCTATTAAAAAATATACATGGGCTATGTTGCTTGGATACAAGCAAACATGGGCATTTGCACTCGGCAAATTATTAACTGATCCAATTTGGTGGTTTTATCTATTCTGGTTACCCGATTTTTTAGAAAGTCAGTATCAATTAAAAGGAACAGCAATTGCATTACCAGTAGCTGCAGTATATACATTGTCTGCAGTAGGTAGTATTGGTGGTGGATGGCTACCTTTATATTTAATTAAAAATAATTGGCCGTTGTTTAAGGCGCGTAAATCATCCATGTTATTGTATGCCTTTTTAGTGCTTCCAATATTGTTTGCACAGTATTTAGGATCTGTTAATATGTGGTTGGCTGTATTAGTGATAGGGATTGCAGCTGCTGCCCATCAGGCATGGAGCGCAAATATATTCACCACGGTGAGTGATATGTTCCCTAAGCATGCGGTAGGTACCGTTACAGGTATTGGTGGTATGTTTGGTGCCATTGGAGGCATCATGCTATCTATGTTAGTACAAAAGAATTTGTTTGTGCATTATAGAGCCATTGGCCAAATTGAAACTGCCTATTATATTATGTTCCTAGTGTGTGGGTTGGCTTATTTGTCGGCTTGGTTAATCATGCATTTATTAGTACCTAAAGTAAATGTAATTGAAGATTAATATTTGGTCAAGTACTATATAACAACAAAGGCTATCCCAAAAGGGTAGCCTTTGTTGTGTCCACTACCTCTAAATAAAACCCGTCAATTGGATGGAGAAAGGGACTAAAACCTTAAATTGCTTTAAATTCATATACATGCAAAGGAGAAATTTTTTAGGCATCACTTCCATTTTAGGAACCATGGGGTTGGTAAAAAGCAACCCTGTTTTAGCAGTGAATTCGACCTTGCAATCGACTATGCCAAAAAGTACAGACGATCGTGCGTATTGGGTACAACTGATGCTAAAAATTTCAAATCCTATTTTGGAAAACATGAGCCAGGGTAAATTCAGGCAGAATGTTCCGCTTGAATATAGTCCAACATGGGACAATCGAAATAAACAGGTTGCATACATGGAGGCTTTTGGACGATTAATTGCTGGCTTGGCACCTTTTGTGGCATTGCCCGACGACGACACATCCGAAAGTAAAATAAGGGAAACG
>CALPKD020000206.1 GCA_943324055.2 Chitinophaga pinensis | reverse complement strand
CTCTTAAAGTTGGATTGTCTTTAGGTAAAAAATTGGCGAATAATTTTGCATCATACAAACGATCCTTTACCTGAAATAGATAACCAAATTTTACCGTTTGTTGCTTTATCTTATACGTTACGTCACCACCGGCAGTGTATATGTAATCATTCAAGTTTTGATAAATTCTACTGCCTGATTGCTGAGACAATGAGTTGGAGATGTTTAGTACATATGGATCTGTTCCCGTTGCACTTTTTGTATATAAAATTCTTCTTTGGTCTGGACTGTAGCTATCTAAAATATTGAAAGCGCCATACCAATTAAGCTTTAATTGACTTGTTATGCTATGTTCTCCGTTTAATTGATTGGTAAAGAAAGTATTTTGTGCAAAAGTAAATTCGTTTGCCTTCATTAAATCGCCTCTTGAATACTCATTACCTGATCTTTGCGTATACGCATTGTTTGACTTTACATTTACAATTGCTTTATAACTAATTTTATTTAACGGGTTTAAATACATGGATAAACCAGCAATCGCACCCATATTGATGTCTTGAATATACTTTTCGTCCGCGTACTTATAAATAGTAGAAAACTTATTTGCTTCTAAGGTATTTTGTTGATTAAGATTGTCTTGAAACTTTAGATTCTTAGCGAAGTTGGCGCCAATCATTCCTCCTATCTTTTTACCAAACAACAACCCGGAAAAACCTCCATTTAATTGAATAGCGAAATTTGGAGCAGCTGTAGTTTTTACTGGCACCCAATTATTAGCCATTGTTTTACCTAATGCAGTCTTAAACCCAATGCTAGCCGTATCAAAATTCGATTTTGTTGTGTAACCTACTGGCAATGATCTTGTTCCATCATCTATACCATACCAGTCCGTTTTACCACCCTTATCCTTGTAAAAATCTTTCCCTGTAGTAATAGTATTGTAGCTAGTTGACACCTGTACATTAAAGAAATTTTTATTAGGAATGTCTTTTGTATTTACTTGGATCAAACCGCCTGCCCACTCGCCTGGCAATTCTGGAACAAAGGCTTTATTGATGATAATATTATCAATGATTTGTGCTGGAAATAAGTCGAATGAAAATGTTTTACGATCCGGCTCTGTACTTGTTAGTAAAATACCGTTTAACATTGCTTGGTTGTATCTATCCGCCAAACCTCTTACCACTATGTATTTTCCCTCTTGGATAGAGGCCCCTGGAGTTCTTTTTAAAATTTCAGCGGTGTTTCTGTCTGGACTACGTTTAATCGTTTCCGATGAAATTACCGAAGCAACCGTATTTGTATTTTTTTGATACGCAATCAATGCGTTCACCGTTTCCCCTTTATTAGAACCACGCGAAGCGCTTACGACTACATCTGTTAATTTTTTTCCATCTTCCTCTAATAGAACATCCTGGATTAAATCTTCCCCTACATTGTTCGCGATAATCTTAGCTACTACATTTTGCTTATATCCTACATAAGAAAAAGATAAAGAATATTCTTTTTTTACGTCGATATTGAAGCTGAATCGGCCTTCTACATCCGACTTAGTCACTTGGCTTTTGTCTGATTTTAATACAACCGTTACACCAATTAATGACTCGTTTTTAGCGTTGGTGATTTTGCCAGATACTTTGGCTTTTTGAGCATTTAATATAAGAGAAGCGTTGATGAGAATAATAAGTAGTAGTAACCTTTTCACGATGTAATTATTTATTCTGCAAATATTATATTCTAATGTTACCAAATTGTTACCCGTATGTGAACATAGTATTAACTTTTAGCCTTTGAACTAGTAGACTATAGAATAAATTAAGGCTTAATGGAAAGTGTTACCCTTATTTGTCTTTTGGGAGGACAATGATATTGTCAATATTGGTTAAAACAGATGGGAGTAGGCTTATTGTAACTCCATTTTCTACCGAACGCACCTCTCTATTTTGATTGAAATTAATAGCCCTTATTTTGGCAACTTGATACTTACCAGGGACAAAAATTTTATTTAAACTCGGTGTTTCTAATAGATGCAAATACACATATTTATCGTCTTGTGTAGTTACTCCCCATTTTTCGGGTTGCATAGGGCCGCCTCTTGTACCATAAATAGTATACCCATATTGTTTGGTCCATTTACCAACTGCAGCTAAAGTGTCTCTAAATTCTTGCTGTATTTCGCCATTGGGCATAGGACCCACATTTAATAACAAATTACTGTTCCGGCCAGCAGCATTAATAAGTGTTTTTACAATTTCATTGACCGATTTATAGCCATGATCTGTGATTCTAAACCCCCAAGAATCATTCATTGTGATACAAGATTCCAAAGGAAGTGCTGAAGCTGCCTGAAAACTCAATCCAGATTTGTTTTGACCAGGCAAGTCCTGCTCAAACATTTGAAAATCCTCCCCTTTAATAGGATCCATATGATGGTTATTGCCAATCATGGTAGCGGGTTGTAGCTTATGTATTAAGTTATAAATTTCATCGTATTTCCAATCAATTCTTGAAGTTCTGTCCGCAGCTCCTTCTGGATTGGTTTGGTCCCAATGCCCATCAAACCAGATACAAGAAATAGGTCCATAATTAGTCAGCAACTCGGTTAATTGATTTTTCATAAACTTCAAATAAGAAGCATAGTCGCTTTTTCCTATCCGCCCTGACTTTTGACCCGTTCGGCCTGTCTCATAAGGGTAATCGTTCCTGCTCCAATCCAATGTAGAATAATAAAGCCCTAATTGGATTCCTTGTTTCTTGCATGCTACTGCCAATTGTTTTAATGGGTCTTGCTTATAATGCGTGTTCGTGATTTTCCAGTCTGAATATTTTGTGTCAAAATTTGAAAAACCATCATGATGCCTTGTTATAAAAACGATGTATTTCATGCCTGCATTCTTTGCAGTACTCACCCATTTATCAGCATTAAAGTCAATTGGATTAAACGCTTTTAATAATTTTTTATAATCGTCTTTACGAATACCCTTGTTTTCCATTACCCACTCGCCATCTCCTAATACACTTGAAGCCCCCCAATGAATAAACATACCAAATTTATTATCTTGAAACTGTTCTCTTGTAAGCGTATTTTGTTTTGACGGAATATAGGATTGCGCATTTACGATTAACAAAAAGAAACAACAAAAGGCAAGCATTAATTTTCTCATAGTAGCGGCATTTATACTGAAACTAAATTTAAATGAAAAAGGGCGATTTTCCGAAGAAAGCCGCCCTTAATAAAATTCCAGATTACGTGTTAATCTAAATGATACACACTATGAAGGTCGTCTGTATTCGTAAAATTAACTCCTAGGTCTTTGATAATCCCATCATTGATATCGTAAACCCATCCATGAAGATGTAACGGTTGCTCTTTTTTCCAAGCATTTTGAACAATCGACGTTTTACCTAAATCGTGTACCTGTTCCATAACATTCACTTCTACAAATCTTCTGCCCCTCGCAACATCATCATTAATCGCATCCAATTCGTCATGATGATAACGGTACACGTCTTTTATATGCCTTAGCCAGTTGTCAATCAATCCAACTTGTTGATTACCCATTGCGGCTAAAACCCCTCCACAACCATAATGGCCACAAACAATGATATGCTTTACTTTTAACACCTCAACTGCATAAGACAATACACTTAACATGTTCATGTCACTATGCACTACCATATTTGCAATATTACGGTGTACAAACATCTCCCCGGGGTCAGTGCCTGTAATGGTATTCGCAGGAACACGGCTGTCAGAGCAACCTATCCATAAATATTCAGGAGCTTGCCCTTTTGATAGTCGATCAAAGTATCCTGGATCAATGGCTAATTGTTCTGCAACCCATTTTTTATTATTTTCTAAAAGCCTTG
>CALPKD020000205.1 GCA_943324055.2 Chitinophaga pinensis | reverse complement strand
GTCAAAATAAACCTGTTCATACAGTAGTTAGATATAACTATACGATGGAAGGTAGTAGAGCTTATTTGTTAAAAGCAGTAGAAGACGAAAAAACAGTTTCGTTCGAAAAGGTATTTGACATTTGCGAGGACCGTGTACATGCATTGTTCTTATTCTTGTCTATCCTTGAATTAGCGCAACAAAAATATATGAGATTGTCTGTAGGAGAAGGGCGTAATAATTTCATCATTGAATGGAATGAAAATAGAGAAGAAGATTTAGAACCTGGGCACGTGGATGCATTTGATTCTTATGAAACACCTAACCTAGAAGCCTTCAAGGATGAAATGAGCGAGCCTACAAGTGCCATCGAAGACAATGGTGACTTTGATCCTAGCTTGAACTAATAAAGTAAAATTGCTTAATTTACTAAGCCTCGGTTAATATAGATTTCCCTAATAATGTTTTTACAGCATCCCCAATAGCAGCTGCTTCATAATGACATTCATGTTGTAGTTCCTTGACGCTTCCATGCTCAACAATTGAATCCGGTATACCTAAGATGGTGATTTGACTTTTGTACCCATGCGCATTCATGAATTCCAAAACAGCACTACCTAATCCACCTACAACTGTCCCATCTTCTACAGTTACAATTTTATCATACTGTTGGAAAACTTCATGTAATAAAGCTTCGTCCAATGGTTTTACAAAACGCATATCATAATGTGCTGGATCTATATCTTCTGCTCTTAAATTTCGGATGGCAGTCTGTGCAAAATTTCCGGGATGTCCAAGGGTAAGTATCGCGACTTCTTTTCCGTCTTTTAATTTACGTCCTTTTCCAATCGTTAATTTTTCAAAAGGTTTTTTCCAATCTACCATTACCCCTTCGCCTCTTGGATAACGAATTACAAAAGGCAATTTAATTTCAGGCAATTGTGCGGTGAACATTAAATTACGCAACTCCTGTTCGTTCATCGGCGCTGAAATAATCATATTAGGAATACATCTAAAAAATGCAATATCATAACATCCATGATGTGTAGGTCCATCTTCCCCAACCAGTCCTGCGCGGTCTAAACAAAATACAACCGGTAGCTTTTGAAGTGCAACGTCATGAATCACTTGATCATAAGCGCGTTGCATAAAAGAGGAATAAATATTACAAAATACTTTTAAGCCTTGTGTGGCAAGTCCTGCGCTTAGTGTAACTGCATGTTGCTCACAAATTCCTACATCAAATGCTCGATCAGGCATTGCGTCCATCATGAACTTTAAGGAAGATCCACTAGGCATTGCTGGGGTAATGCCAATAATATTTTTATTTGCCTCTGCTAATTCTACTAAGCTATGTCCAAATACGTCTTGGTACTTAGGAGGTTGAGGTGTTTCAATTTTCTTCTTAATAATTTCACCAGTCAACTTATCAAAAAGTCCCGGTGCATGCCATTTAGTTTGATCCTTTTCGGCTAATTCATATCCCTTACCCTTAACGGTCAGGATGTGTAAAATTTTAGGTCCAGGTATTTCTCTTAAATCTTTTAATGTATCTACTAGGTTCGCAATATTATGTCCGTCAATGGGTCCAAAATAACGCAATTGCAATGCTTCAAATAAATTACTGCTTTTAGAAACAACCCCCTTCAAACCCGCTTCTACCTTGGATGCCATCTCTCTTGTAAAAGTTTTTCCAATTGGAAGTTTACCCATTAATTGCCAAAGCTCATCTCTAAACTTGTTGTAAGTGGGAGAAGTGCTGATGTCTGTTAAGTATTCTTTAAGGGCACCGACATTTTGGTCAATGCTCATATTGTTGTCATTCAAAATAATCAACACATCACTATCCGCAACACCTGCATGGTTCATTGCTTCAAAAGCCATGCCTGCTGTCATGGAGCCGTCTCCAATAATAGCAACAGACTTCCTATTCTCTCCCTTGTACTTAGCAGCCATTGACATCCCTAGTGCAGCCGAAATAGAGGTAGACGAGTGCCCTACGCCAAAAGTATCATACTCGCTTTCGGAACGCTTAGGAAAACCACTTAGTCCGTTGTATTTTCGGTTAGTTACAAATTCATCTCTTCGCCCAGTTAAAATTTTATGTCCATAAGCTTGATGCCCCACGTCCCAAACCAATTGATCGTAAGGGGTATTGTAAACGTAATGTAATGCAACACTTAGTTCCACCACTCCTAAACTAGAGGCAAAGTGGCCCCCATGTATACTGACAACATCAATAATATATTGACGCAATTCATCGCATACCTGATGCAATTTCTCCTTTGGTACTTTTTTCAAGTCCGCTGGGGAATCAATTGTTTTTAAAATCGGGCCTGCTTCAAAATGCATTATAAAGAATTGTGATGTAAAAGTAAGTTAATAACATAAATTTAAGGCAAAAGTTTAATCCCAATTCGGTTATTGCCGTATAGCTATGAATTTGACCATTAATCCTTAACTAAGTGTAGTATGAGCGCATATTTGGGTAAATTTGGGTAATGAAAAGGAATTATTCTATTTATTGGATTTGTCAGGTTTCGGGTTGGCTAAGTTATGGCTTGACCCTTATCTTCTTCTCCTATATTTTGGAGAAGCAGTTAAGTCCCGTTTTCTATCCTCGAATGGCTATTAATATCATCGCAGGATTGACTATGACACATTTGCTAAGGAGCGCTATGTTGCGCTTTGGCATGCGACCACCTATGAATACCAATAAGTGGTGGAAATTATTTTTTCTCTTTGTTTTAATCGCACTTTTATATAGCGCAGTTGCCAGTGTTATTTTTGAAATATTCAAACTATATGATGCGGGTAAGGAGATGGTAAAGTATAATTTACCAGAATTCTCTTTGCAACAAATTGCCTCAGATTGGCGAATGGCTAGAGTCACTAAGCGGTTTTTTATCAGCATTATTTTTGATACCCCTATTTTATTGATATGGATGTCGGTATATATTTTATGGCATTATATCGATTTTGCAAATTCTGAAGAAATTCAAAAAATAAAATTAGAAAGCACGATTAAGGAGCTGCAACTAAAAACAATTAAGTCTCAAATTAACCCGCATTTTATTTTCAATGCATTAAATAGTATACGTGCGTTGGTGGACGAGGATCCAAAACGGTCAAGACAAGCAATCACAGAATTGAGTAACATTTTGAGAAGTAGCATTCAGGTAGATAAAGTTGAAATTACTAGTTTCAAAAAAGAGCTCGATATTGTTAGAGACTATTTGGCATTAGAATACATTCGGTTTGCAGATAGGCTTAAAGTGTCCTATGAAATTGAGGATGCGACTTTGACAAATCAAATGCCCCCCATGATGCTACAAACCTTAGTAGAGAACGCTATTAAGCATGGACTTGGAAAGCAACCGGGGGATTGTCAAATCAAAATTATTTCTAAATACGAAAACAATAAGCATATCCTTATTGTGCAAAATAACGGGGTATTAGAGTCAAAAGAACAGGACGGATTTGGCTTAAAAAGTACAAGAGCAAGATTAGATATTTTGTATAGAGGAAACGCGTTGTTTGATATCTATCAATGTGAGCCAAATTTGGTGACTGCAAAACTATCGATTCCAATTTCAACTCAAAAAATTTAACAGCATGCCAATAAAAGCAATTATTATAGATGATGAAAGGTTGGCGCGAAACGAGCTAAAAAAATTATTAGAAATACATCCCGAAATTCAGGTGATAGACGAAGCAAGTGGAGTAGACGAGGGAGTCGAAAAAATCGACTTAGCTCGGCCAGACCTCATTTTTTTAGACATACAAATGCCAGGTAAAACAGGGTTTGATTTATTGGCAGAATTAGAAAAAGCACCACGGGTAATCTTTACAACTGCATATGACGAATTCG
>CALPKD020000204.1 GCA_943324055.2 Chitinophaga pinensis | reverse complement strand
TTTAAGAACATCTGCTTCGCTGATGTTCTTGCTTTTGCATTCTCGTCGCCGCTTTAAAGCAAGCTTTTCGCGACTCCTTAAATGCAAAAGCCCACACTGTTCGTGTGGGCTTTGTGACCGCGTCAGGATTCAAACCTGAAACCCCCTCATCCGTAGTGAGGTACTCTATTCAGTTGAGCTACGCAGCCATTCCGTTTTCTAACCTAGGTCAGAAAGGGTTGCAAATATACCTCAATTTCCTATTCTGCCCAAGGTTTTGATAAATTTATTGAGTTATTATACCTAAAAAATTAATAATGCCATCTCACAAATGCCTCAATAGCAGCATATTTGGTCAATCCTAACTTTGCATAAAGGTCAGCGGTGTTCGCGTTCCTTATTTCCGCTCTTTGCCAAAATTCACGTGCGTCAGTGCCTTGGAATGGTACACTGTCTTTTTGAGATTGATGTATAAAGATGCCAAAGCGTTTTTTCATCACTTGATCAGGGCTCATAGGCACAGCCATCTCGATTTCTGAAATTTCCCATTCTTGCCAAGCGCCTTTATATAACCATACCCAACAATCTTTCACCCAAGTATCACCAGCTGCTTTTATACGGCGTAAACTTTCAAAGATTACCTCTAAGCAAACCTTATGCGTTCCGTGTGGATCTGCTAAATCGCCTGCGCAAAATAATTGCTGTGGTTGTAATTTTCTTAAAAGTTCCATGGTGATTTCAATATCCTTTTCACCCATTGGTTTTTTATCAATCGTACCAGTTTCATAAAATGGCAAATCCAAGAAATGATAATTTTTATCTTCTAATCCTACATATCTACAAGTTGCTTTTGCTTCACATCTTCTGATTAAACCCTTTATAGTTCTAATCTCTGAAGTGTCTAATTGATCTGATTTTTTCCCACCTAAAAATGCACGCGCTTCAGCTAATATTGTTTGACTTTTTTTGTTATCCATCCCAAACATTTCTTCAAACCCAACAGCGAAATCTAAAAATCTAGTTACAAATTCATCTGTTACAGCAATATTTCCACTTGTTTGATAGCCTACATGCACATCGTGTCCTTGATCATGTAAACGCATGAACGTACCACCCATACTAATAATGTCATCGTCGGGGTGAGGGGAGAAGATTAATACTTTTTTGGGATGAGGTTTACTACGTTCTGGATGTGCAGGAATCACTGCATTTGGTTTTCCTCCTGGCCATCCAGTGATTGAATCTCTTAACATATAAAACACCTGTAAATTGATATCATATACCGAATCTTTTAAAACTAGTAAATCTGATAAACTATTTTCAGTGTAATCATTTGCAGTCAAGCTTAAAATAGTCTTATCTAATTTAATGGCCAACCCAATCACTGCTTTTTTTATCATTGCTGGTGTCCAGTCAGTTTCTCCTGTTAACCAAGGTAATTTATTTCGGGTTAAATCCAACGAGGCCAATTCATCTATTACAAAGGTACAATCGTCATGATTTTGTAAAACACTTGCAGGAACTTGTTCTGTTACACCTCCTTCCAACGCCTTCGCTACAATATCTGCTTTATTACCCCAAGCTAATAAGACAATCTTTTTGGCTTTCATGATGCTACTAATCCCCACTGTAATAGCTAATTTAGGGACTTTGTTTAAATCTTGAAATTCATACGTATTAGCAATTCTAGTTTGTTGGTCTAAATGAATGACTCTAGTTTTTGAATGAAGGCTCGAACCTGGTTCATTAAATCCAATATGACCATTTTTGCCAATACCTAATATTTGTAAATCTATTCCACCTACATTTTCAATTGTATGTTCATACTCTGTGCAACTATCTTTTAATGTATCCTTTGCCCACTCTCCATTTGGTAGATAAATATTTTTTGGATCAATGTCAATCAAGTCAAATAGATGACGATGCATGAAACTCCAATAACTTTGATAGGCAGTCCTAGAGATAGGGTAGTATTCATCTAAATTTATGGTAATTACGTTCTTGAAACTTAGTCCTTCTTCCTTGTGTAAACGAACCAACTCCTTGTATAAAAAAATAGGAGTACTTCCTGTTGCCATTCCTAATACACAAGGTAAATTTTGTGCTTGTTTTTCCTTTATCAGTTTTGCAATCTCAGCAGCCACTGCATTGGATCCCTCTATTGGTGTTTTGTAAACTTTTACGGGTACTTTTTCAAATGATTCTAACATAGCGCTTTGTTTATTTTGTACAATATAAATATACGAAAAAGGGCCTCGAAAATGAATCGAAGCCCTTACTATTAATCTACTTTATTGATTTTAATCATATTCGTCGGTAAGTGAAGTTTAATTGGAGTACTCCCTGTATTTACAACGATATCATCCTTTTGAACATATCCAGCTTTTTTTAATGTTTGAATCTGATCTTGGATAATAGCATCTAAACTTTCTTCCTTGTCATAGTAGAATGCCTTTACGCCCCAGCTTAAACTTAGTTGGTTCACCAAAGTCATTTCTTTTGTGAAGATAAACAAGGGGGATTTAGGACGGAAGCTACTTAACATGAATGCAGTGTACCCACTTTGTGTCATTCCTATTAATGCTTGTGCATTACTATCTTCTGCTAACTGACAGCCGGCATAACAAACTGCATCACTTAAAAAGGATGGCGAATGAGGTTGTGGTTTTAAATCGGCAGAACGATTATAATTATATCCGTATTCTTCTACTTCAGTTATAATTTTACGCATTGTTTCAATCACTAATACAGGGAATTGACCTGTCGCAGTTTCGCCACTCAACATCACTGCATCTGCTCCTTCTATAACAGCGTTTGCAACGTCTGTGATTTCAGAACGATTTGGTTTAACTCTATCAATCATAGACTCCATCATTTGAGTAGCTACAATAACAGGCTTCGCTCTATGAATACATTTTCTAATAATTTCTTTTTGAATTAATGGAATTTTTTCAACTGGCAATTCAACTCCCAAGTCGCCTCGGGCTACCATGATGCCATCACTCACCAAAATAATATCTCTAAGATTTACAATTGCTTCTGGCATTTCAATCTTTGCAATAATCTTTGCTTTGCTTTTGTTGTCGTCTAGAATTTTTCTTAAAATTTCGATATCAGCAACTCTTCTTACAAAACTCAAAGCTACCCAATCCAATTTCTCCTTTATTATAAATGCAGCATCTTCTAAATCTTTTTCAGTCAATGCAGGTAAGGAAATTTTAGTATCTGGTAAATTGAGTCCTTTTTTAGAAGAGATAATTCCACCCAATGTAACGGTTACTTTCACATCTCCATTCGCTTCTATACTTAATACTTTTACTTCAATTTTGCCATCATCAATCATAATGGTATTGCCTACTAAAACGTCTCCAGCAAGGTTAGGGTAGGATACATAAATTTTTTCGAGTGTGCCAACACATTTCTCATTGGTAAAAGTTAGAACGTCTCCAACTTTAACATCTAAACGGTTATTTTCAATTTCACCTACTCTTAGTTTTGGACCTTGTAAGTCACCAAGTATTGCAATGGTGCATCCAAGTTCTTTATTAATTGCTCTAATATTATCAATTATTTTTTTCTTATCCTCGTGGCTTCCATGTGAAAAATTTAAACGAAAAACATTCACACCGGCGATTACTAAATTCTTTAATTGCTCGTATGAATCGCAAGCAGGACCAACCGTTGCGACAATTTTAGTTTTATGATGTTTTTGTTTGTAAGGTTCTTGGCTCATTGTAATTATTGGGGTTATTATTTTTCTAGTTATTTTAACTAGCTAAGATTTTTACAATCTTTAGCCATTCTTCTGATATTTTTTGTTTTGCTTTTACGGCATTGTCTAATGGAGTGTATTTCATTTTATTATCCTCAATACCAACCATT
>CALPKD020000203.1 GCA_943324055.2 Chitinophaga pinensis | reverse complement strand
TTCATTCAGATTTAGATCAAAGTAGCAGAGAACAATATTTACAAGATTTTAAAAATCATAAAGTAAATATTTTAGTTGCAACAGATATATTAAGTAGAGGAATTGATATTGAAGATATCGATTTGGTTATTAATTACGATGTGCCAAATGATGGTGAGGATTATATACACCGCATTGGCCGTACAGCACGTGCAGCTACTTCGGGTACTGCGTTTACGTTAATTAGCGAAAAAGAACAAAGCAAGTTTGCCGAAATTGAGGAACTGCTCGGCGCTCCTGTTTTAAAAGGAAATATCCCTGCTGAATTTGGCCCAACACCATTATATGCACCTAAGCAAAAAAGGCAAGGCAATTTTAAGCGCAGAAGATAAGTATTAAGCGTAAATTTGCGCAAATTCCAATTTTGGAAATTTTTATAAACTGATATAATGAGTACAACTATCTCGAGTAAATTAATGGAAAGATGTGATAGTTCATGTGAACTTTGCACAACAGATGAGGCCGTTAGTGCTTATGCGGTTAGCCCAAAAAGTAACGATGTAATTGAAAATGAAGTTGCGTTGTGTGCTAAATGCCTATCAATTATTGAAGGTGCAGAAGCCGGAGACCATTGGCAGTGTTTGGGTGGAAGCATTTGGAACGCAGAACCAAGTGTGCAAGCTTTAAGTTACAGAATCCTATATGGTGTGAAGGAAAATGAGTGGGCGAATGATATTTTGACTTCAGTTGAATTGGATGAGGCCACAATTGATTGGGCCGTGAGCGCTTATCAAAAAGCGGCTGTACATTTGGATAGCAATGGCACGCAATTAGAAACAGGGGATACGATTGTTTTGACGCAAGGTTTAAATGTGAAAGGCGCCAATTTTATGGCACCCAAAGGTACCATTGTTAGAAAAATCAGATTGGTCCCAGATAATACAGATCAAATTGAAGGGAAGGTGAACGAACAAACTATTGTGATACTTACAAAATTTGTAAGAAAATCAATGTAAAAATTTCCTTTATTCAAAATATTATATTACCACCTACATTTATTAGTAGGTGGTTTTTTTTGCACTTTAAATCCTGGAATCAATTCCTTCATTTCTTTGGCGATCTCAAAATAGAGATCATGTTGTTCGGCAGGCCTTCCATTTGTCTTACAACCAATGGGCACCATAAATAATTTAAAAGACGACACAAAAGGGGGTATTTTGGCCGGGGTGGTCATTTCCTTCAAAATTCCAGGGAACTAGCCTTTGTATCCCACTTTGCATTTATTATATTATAATTATAATCTATATAAATATAATTAAATATGTTAACAACTTGATTATCATTCATATAGTATTTTTTTATTCTCTTTAACAATTCAATGAGTTGTCTTTAATTCATCTATATGATATTGCTTTTATATATATATCTGTCAAAGTGTTATGTTATGATGAAATTTGTTAAATTTATGTAAGGATTTATGGTCTATCTGCTAGGCAGAGTAATCAGTTTTCCTTATTTTCGCTTTCACAAATAATTAACAATTACAATTTTATGAAAAAAATCGTATTCTTATTAATGCTTTCGTTGGCATTTTTAACTTCAAATGCACAAGGAGTTATTTACAACGGTAAAGTAAAAGATGAAGAAGGGAAGTCGCTTGCTGGTGCAACTATTTCTGTAAAAGGTAGCAATACTAAAACACAAACAAATAACGAGGGTGTGTTTTCAATAAAAGCAGAAGCTGGTAATGTATTAGTAGTAAGCTTTAGTGGTTTCATTAACCAATCTTATACTTTGAAGGCTGCAACAACAATCACAATACAACTAAAGTCTGCAAGTAATGACTTGAACGAAGTGGTTGTATTAGGTAGTAGAAGTGTAGGTAGAACTAAACTAGAGTCTATTGCTCCTGTTGACTTATTTGATTTAAAAACTTTAACATCTGAAGTTCCTCAAACGAACTTAACTGATATCTTAAATCACGTTGCTCCTTCATTTAACTCAACTACTCAAACTGTTTCAGATGGTACGGATCACATTGACCCTGCTACTGTTAGAGGATTGGGACCAGATCAAACTTTGGTTTTGATCAATGGTAAAAGAAGATATACTTCAGCATTAGTGAATGTAAATGGTACAATGGGTAGAGGTTCTGTAGGAACTGATTTAAATGCTATCGCAGCTGCTTCTATCGATAAGATAGAATTGTTGAGAGATGGTGCTGCTGCTCAATATGGTTCTGATGCAATTGCTGGTGTTATTAACGTAAACTTGAGTAGAAGTGTTGGAGTTGGTAAAGCAGTATTAAGTACTGGTGCTAACTTTACAACTTTCCAATCTTACAAACAAACTGCTCCTGGTGCTTTTAAATCAGGAACGAACTCAGAATTTGATCCTATTTATTATAAAAACTCTGTAGTTGATGGTCAAAAAACAAATGCATCTGTAAACTACGGATGGCAGATTGGTAAAACAAAAGGAAGCTTTATCAATGTTACACTTAACCTAGAAGCTAGAGAGCCAACAATTCGTTCTGGTGAAAGAACAGGTGATATTGACAACAGAACTTCTGGTGATGCTGCTAGTAATGCTTTACTTACTCAATTAGGAGTAGATCGTAACTATTTTGCAATGAGAGTTGGACAGTCAAAAACAACGAATTTACAAGGTGTTATTAATGGTGCATTGGCTTTGAAAAATGGTGGAGAGTTTTATTTCTTCAGTATTTTAAGTAACCGTGTTGGTAATTCAACTGGTTTTTACCGTATGCCTTACCAGAGCTCAAATATTCCTGTTATGTATCCAAAAGGATTCTTACCTGAGATCGTTTCTAACATTAATGATATCTCCGTTGGAGCAGGTTTAAAAGGAAAAGCAGGTACTTGGAATTATGACTTGAGTAATACTTTTGGTCAAAATAGCTTTGGATTTAATATTGAAAAAACAGTGAATATTTCTGAATATTATTATTTCCATAATACTCAAGATAAATTTGATGCAGGTACTTTATTGTTCCGTCAAAATACAACGAACTTAGATTTTAGTAAAAAGTACGACAATGCAGTTAAATTAAATGCTGCATTTGGTGCTGAATTAAGATATGAGAATTATCAACAAAAAGCGGGTGAAGAAGCATCTTGGGCTAACTACATGCGTAAGACTGCTGGAGTGCTTGATATTTATGGCACACCAACTTCAGTATTGTTAGCAGATAACACTACAGGTATTCCTGCAGGTGGATCACAAGTATTCCCTGGTTTCAGACCAGACAATGCGATGAACAAGAGCAGAACATCTGGAGCTTTATATGCTGATTTTGAAATGGAGCCAATCAAAAAATTATTAGTTGATTTTGCTGCACGTTACGAGAACTACTCTGATTTTGGTGGTAATATCAGTGGTAAAATTGCTGGACGTTATAAATTATCTGACAACGTATCTTTAAGAGGTTCGGTTAGTACAGGATTTAGAGCACCAGCTTTACAACAAAGATATTTAACTAAAACATCTACAGTATTCCAAGGTGGCGCTGCTTATGATGATGCGACTTTACCAAATGATAGTAAAGCTGCTAAATTATTAGGTATCCCTAGTTTAAGACCAGAACTTTCTCAAAGTGCAAGTTTAGGAACAACAATGAAATTGGGTAGATTCAGCTTAACAGTGGATGGCTACACTACAAAAATTACAGATAGAATCATCTTAACCGATGCATTCACTGGTACAAATGGTGGTAATGCTCAACAGCAACAAATCTATGACATCCTTTTAAGCAATAACGCTTCTAGAGGTATATTCATGGCAAATGCAACTGACATGAGAACTTCTGGAATTGACATCATTGGAGGTTATAGCGTTAAATTACCAAAAAAACAAAGTCTTAAATTTGAATTAGCTACAACTTTATCTAAAAGAGAAATCTTAGGAAAAACAAAAGTA
>CALPKD020000202.1 GCA_943324055.2 Chitinophaga pinensis | reverse complement strand
TTGATAAATTAGCGGAAGAAAAAACAGACAATGGTTTAGGAGATAATATTTTAAAAGTTACAGATGCTTTAGGTGCAAAACTTAAATACACTGTAAATAAAACAATGATGCGTATTGAATTACCAGCAGCATTGAAGCCAGGTCAAAAATTTGTTTTCAAAATAGATTGGAATTTTAAAATCACAGATAGATTAACAGTTGCGGGTCGTGGTGGTTTTGAATATTTCCCAGAGGATGGCAATTACTTATTTACAATGACTCAGTGGTTCCCACGTTTGTGCGTATACTCTGACTTCCAAGGATGGCAACATCATCAATTTACTGGAAGAGGCGAATTCGCTTTAACTTTTGGTAATTACAATGTTGCAATTACAGTTCCAGGGGATCATATTGTAATGGCAACTGGGGAGTGTCAAAACTATCCAGCAGTATTGAGCGCTGCTCAATTAGCTAGATGGAATAAAGCAAAAACTTCAACTGAACCAGTAGAAGTAGTAACCTTAGCGGAAGCAAAAGCAGCTGAAAAAAATAAAGCAACCACACAAAAGACATGGGTATTTAATGCACAAAATGTGCGTGACTTTGCGTTTGGAACAAGTCGTAAATTTGTTTGGGATGCATTGGCTGCAGATGTAGAAGGCAAGAAGGTAATGTGTATGAGTGCTTATGGTAAAGAAGCATATGGTTTATACCGTAAATTCTCCTCAAAAGCAGTAGCGCATACTATTAAATCTTATTCTAAGTTTAGTATTCCTTATCCTTACCCTGTTGCTCAAAGTATTGAAGCGTCTAATGGTATGGAATATCCAATGATCTGTTTTAACTACGGCCGTACCGAAAAAGATGGTTCGTATACCGAAGCAACAAAGAACGGAATGTTGGGCGTGGTGATTCATGAAGTGGGACATAACTTTTTCCCAATGATTGTAAATAGCGATGAGCGTCAATGGTCTTGGATGGATGAAGGTTTAAATACATTCGTTGAATATTTAACAGAAGAATTATACGATAACAAATTCCCTACACGTCGTGGGCCGGCCTGGGCAATTGCTGATTACATGAAATTACCTAAGGATCAATTGGAGCCTATTATGACGAATAGTGAAAACATTATTCAATTTGGACCAAATGCTTATGCTAAGCCTGCAACAGGGTTGAATATTTTACGTGAAACTGTAATGGGTAGAGATTTATTTGATTACTCATTTAAAGAATATGCTAGACGTTGGGCATTTAAACATCCAACACCAGCTGATTTATTTAGAACAATCGAAGATGCAAGTGCTGAAGATTTAGATTGGTTCTGGAGAGGTTGGTTTTATGGTATTGAACCAGTAGATATTGCAATTGACACAGTGAAACATGCTGTGTATGATGCAACTGCAGCTGCACCAGCAATGGGTGGTGGTATGATGGGACGCGGAATGGGAGGCATGAACCCAGGTGGTCCTAGAGGTTTAGACAAGCCTTCATTAAATGCATTTGAGGACATCTCTAAAATTAGAAACAGAGCCGATAAGTCAATTGTATTCTTAACGGATTCAGATACCACTTTACGTGATTTTTATTGGAAATATGATAGAGGAATTGAGCCTTATGATTCTATTACTAAACAACCTGCGTTTAGTTTTGCTGCTCCGGAGGCTTTAACAGATGTTGAAAAAGCAAAGTATGCGGATGTTAATTTATATGAGATTAGTTTCTTGAATAAAGGGGGATTGGTGATGCCAATTATTGTTGAATTTACTTTTGCTGATGGCACCAAAGAAACAAAACGTTTACCAGCACAAATCTGGAGAAAGAACGAGAATAAAGTTTCTAAAGTATTCTTAACCAATAAAAAGGCAGTTTCTATTAAATTAGATCCAATGCGTGAGACTGCAGATATTGATGAGTCTAATAATAACTGGCCAAATGTTGCTGCGCCAAGTAAATTTAATTTGTTCAAATCAAGATCGGCAGTGAGAGGCCAATCAGTTGGTGTTTCTCCAATGCAAAGTGCGATGAATAAGAACTAGTAGTAAGTACAAGCAGATATAAAAAACGCCCTTCAAGTAATTGAGGGGCGTTTTTATTATTATAAGCTATTGTAATATTTTAAGTATGTGCTGCGGCTTTATAGTTTTTCCATTTTACAATGGCAGCCTGAATATCACTTGGCAACTCACTTTCGAACACCATTTTTTCTCCAGTAGTAGGGTGCTCAAAGCCAAGTGTAGCAGCGTGTAGCGCACATCTAGGACATGCCTCAAAGCAATTGTCTACAAACTGTTTGTACTTAGTGTATATGGTTCCTTTTAAAATGCGGTCTCCACCATATTCCCAATCATTAAATAAAGTATGCCCAATATGTTTCATGTGCACTCTAATCTGATGGGTTCTTCCTGTTTCTAAAATACAAGATACCAGTGTAACATAATTATATCTTTCAATCACTTTGTAATGTGTGATTGCATGTTTTCCGATTTCTCCTTCTGGATAAGCATCAAACATTTTACGATTCTGTTTATGTCTGGCAATGTGCGCTTCAATTGTCCCAGTCTCTTCTTCCACATCACCCCAAACTAAGGCAACATATTTTCGCTCCACGGTATGGTTAAAAAATTGTTTTGCTAAATGACTTGCTGCTTCGGGTGTTTTAGCGAGTACAATTAATCCAGTGGTATTTTTATCAATACGGTGTACTAAACCAAAACGAGGTAGTAGCTCCTCATTTAATTCAGGATTTTGTGCCAACAAATGATAGGCAACTCCGTTTAATAAAGTACCTGTATAATTTCCAATCCCTGGATGCACCACCATATTGGATGGCTTATTAATTACCATAACCGCTTCGTCTTCATATACAATGTTTAAGTCCATCGCTTCTGGCTTCAGCTCGGTATAGTCAGGATTAATAAAACTCATATATACCACTTCGTCGCCTGGCCTTGTCTTATAATTGCTTTTAACTATTTTACCGTTTACCGTTAAAAAGCCGGCTTCGATACCATTTTGAAGTTTACTTCTTGTTAGGCCGATGACCCTCGCTTGTACCCATTTATCTATGCGCATAGGGTCCTGACCCTTATCTACGATAAAGGTGGTTCGCTCATAAAGGGTCTCGTTGTTTTCCTCCTGTAATTGATCTAATTCTTCTGACATGTTGCAAAAGTAAGATATTGCAGCTTAGTTTGTAACTTTGTATCATGCGTCAAAAAGTGATATTCGAAGATTTAGGGATTAAATCCTACCAACCGACCTGGGAATACCAGGAAGCGCAATTGTTAAAAAATACGCAAATTAAATCTGTAGCAAGGGAAAAAGAGGAGGATGTGACCTTGACTGCCACGGAACACAGGCTGATAATGGTGGAACACACACCGGTTTTCACTTTAGGGAAAAACGGAAAAAGGGAGCATGTTTTAGTATCTGAGGAACATTTACAAAAATTAGGGATCGAGTTTTTTCACATTAATAGGGGTGGAGATGTCACATACCATGGTTTGCAACAGGTGGTAGGCTATCCCATCTTGGATTTAGATAAGTTTAAAACCGACCTAGGTTGGTACTTGAGAAGCTTGGAGCAAGTAATTATCAATGTAATTGCAGACTATGGATTAATTGGAGAAAGAAGCCCAGGCGAAACAGGAGTTTGGTTGAATCCAAATGACCCATTCCTAGCTAGAAAAATTTGTGCAATGGGTATTAAATGCAGCAGATGGATTACGATGCATGGATTTGCATTAAACGTAAATACCGACTTATCCCATTTTGAATACATTGTTCCTTGTGGAATTCAAGGTAAAACGGTTACCTCGCTCGAAAAAGAATTGGGTGAAAAAGTAGATTATGAAGAAGTGAAAAATAAAATAAAAGCACAATTCCAATTGGTATTTGAATGTGACTTGGTTTAATCAAATTGCAACACACCTGCTTTAACTGAACGGTTC
>CALPKD020000201.1 GCA_943324055.2 Chitinophaga pinensis | reverse complement strand
GCAAGACAAAATCCCGCAAACAGTAAAAAAGAAACGAGCACCGAAATTGAAAAGAATTTACCCGATTGTGAATACGATATACTTCTATACGTTGCGAATTGGCCACAAAAAAGAAGCCATGCTTGGAAAACTTTATTAACCGCAAGGGCTATTGAGAATCAATGTTTTACTATAGGCGTGAACCGCGTAGGACTAGACGGGAACGACATAGAGCATAGTGGAGATTCAATGGTAGTAGGCCCTTTGGGAGAAGTTTTGTATCATTGTGCCTTCGATGAAGACCTGTTTCATATCACTTTACAAAAGGAAGAGCTCATAAATACGAGAACTCATTTTCCGTTTTGGAAAGATGCTGATTTTTTTCACCTTGTTTAGTAATATTTTAATGGCCCTTGATGAATACATTTATTTCGGCACAAGAATTGTTTGATGGAAAGCACTGGATTTCGGAAGCTGTTGTTGAAATAGCAGACGGAAAAATTGTGTCAATTCGTAAAAACGGATATGATCATAAAAATGCCTATCCTTTAGTGGTACCCGCATTGATTGATTTACAAATTTACGGTGCAGAAAATAAATTGTTTTCGGAATTTCCAAACACCGATACAATTGAAAAAATATACCAATATGGTTTAGCTGGTGGCACTGCTTATTTTCAGCCCACTATTGCCTCTCAACATACCGCTCTTATTTATAAAGCAATTGATGCGGTTAGAGATTATATAACGAATGGTGGCAAGGGTTGTATCGGACTTCATATAGAGGGTCCTTGGATTAATGTGGCAAAAAAAGGTGCGCATTCCGAAGATATTATTCATGCACCGTCCATTAAAGAAGCAGTTGAACTTGTTGAACATGGCAAGGGCTGGGTTAGTATGATAACCGTTGCCCCTGAAGTGTGTGACCCGGCGATTATTGAGTTGTTTAATAAAAATGGAATTGTAGTTTCTGCGGGACATAGCAATGCAGACTATGATACTGCCACAGAATTTTTAAATAAAGACATTACCGTTGCAACACACCTTTACAATGCAATGAGCCCAATGAATCATCGTGCACCCGGATTAGTGGGGGCATTGTTTAATCACAAAAAAGCAATGTCTAGTATTATTGTGGACGGTTATCATGTTGATTTTGCTGCTGTAAAAATTGCAAAAAAATTAATGGGAGATCGTTTATTTTGTATAACCGACGCGGTTGCCACAGCAACCACTGGGTTGTATCTTCACCAATTGGTTGGAGACAGATATGAATCAAAGGGAACCTTAAGTGGGTCTGCATTAACACAAATTAGATCAGTAAATAATTTAGTACAAGAAGTTGGAGTAGAACTAGGAGAGGCAATACGTATGTGTAGCCTATACCCTGCAAGGGTTATGCAAAAAGAAAATTTATCCGGAACGATTGAGGTAAATAAAAATGCCGACCTGCTTTGTTTAAATGCAGATCGGCAATTAGTAAAAATATTCGTTGCTTAATTTTTTGGTAATTTTTATTTATTAAAAGCATTCCACCCCTGAGCCGTGATATCATAAACATTTTTTCCTTTTGTAATTAATTTTGCACCCTCTTCTTTATCACACATATATCCTATTACGCTAATTTCTTCCTGCATGGTAATTTTATCATACTCCGCTTGCTTCATTGTAAAAAGTAATTCATAATCTTCTCCGCCGTTTAATGCACACACTGTTGGGTCTAGCCCAAATTTAAATGCAGCGGCTCGGCTTGCTTCGTTGATTGGAATTTTATCTTCATAAATTCTACAGCCCAGTTCGCTTTGTTTACACAAATGCAAAACATCACTACTTAATCCATCGCTAATGTCCATCATGGCGGTTGGAACAATTTTATGTTCTTCCAAATATTCAATAATGTCTTTCCTTGCTTCTGGTTTTAATAAACGACCAACAATATAATCCTCGTTCTCGAGGTTGGGTTGAATTTGTGGATTCTCGATAAAGATGTTTTTTTCACGCTCCATAAGCGTTAAACCTAAAAATGCACCACCCAGGTCACCCGACACGCAGATTAAGTCTCCGCTTTCGGCAGTACTCCGTTTTATATACTTGTCTGGAGCAACCTCTCCAATGGCTGTTACAGAGATAATTAAGCCCTTTTGAGAGGTAGACGTGTCTCCGCCTATCAAATCCACATTGTATCTTTCACAAGCAATTTGCACTCCTAAATAAAATTCCTCCAGCGCCTCTAAACTAAAGCGATTGCTAAAGGCCAGCCCAATCACAATTTGTGTAGGCTGTGCATTCATTGCATAAATATCACTTAGGTTAACGATCACCGATTTATATCCTAAATGTTTTAAAGGCGTATACATTAAATCAAAGTGTACCCCCTCTACTAATAAATCAGTTGTAATGACAGACTGTTTTCCAAAATGATCAATCACTGCTGCGTCGTCCCCAATAGATAAAACGGTGGACGCATTTTGAGTTTCAAAATTTTCGGTTAAGTGGTCTATTAAACCAAACTCTCCTAATTTTTCTATTTCTGTTCTTTCTGTTGACATAATTTATTTTATAAATTTCCCCCTTTTACTAGGGCCAATAATTGATCGTGTATTTTTCCGTTTGTCGCTATAATGCCTGGCTGGTATGGATTGTAGGCGTTGCCTTTTAAGTCTGTTACCGTTCCACCCGCTTCTTCTACAATTAAATATCCTGCCGCGCTATCCCATGCTTGCAATTTGTGTTCGTAAAAACCATCAAACCTTCCTGCCGCGGTCCAACATAAGTCTAATGCTGCGCTTCCCAGTCGGCGTACAGGAATTGCTTTGCGGATTAGTTTTTCAAAAATTTGTAGTGGTCCATTTTCTGTATCTAAATATTGATAAGGAAACCCTGTAACCAAACAGCTTCGTAATAAATCTGTCTTGTCGCTTACGGTTATTTTTTTATCATTTAATGTCGCACCCTTTCCTCTTTCTGCAAAAAACATTTCGTTCATAAATGGATTGTATACTGCACCCATAATCATCACGCCGTTTTCCTCTACGCCAATACTTACACAACAAATTGGAATCCCGTTTGCAAAATTAATAGTGCCATCAATTGGGTCAATAATCCATTTAATAGGAGAATCCTGTGCCAACTCACCCGTTTCCTCGCTTAAGATAAAATGATCGGGATGATTGTCCTGAATTACTTTAAAAATGGCCTTTTCTGAAGCATGATCGGCCTCTGTTACCAAGTCGTTGATTGTTGCCTTGCTTTGGACAGTAAATGAACCATTAAAAAATCGAGTTAACTCCTTTGCACCCGCCTCTATTGCTTGAAATAACGTGTTTTTAATCATATGACAAAAGTAGGCTCGTTTGCTCGAATAACATTCCTATTTTTGCAGATAATCTTTAAAAGATAAAACCCCGATTTTGTAGATGCCGATTTTCGAGATTAACTTACCAAAAACAATCACTAAAGCATTAGGAATTCCTCAACGAAGTCCTAGACGTTCACAGCTACGCGTATTAAAAAAATTATTGCGCCGGGCACGTTACACCGAATTTGGTCAGCAATACCATTTTGATCAAATATTACAAAGCAAACATCCTGGAAAGTTTTTTCAAGAAAACGTCCCAGCTTATACTTACAATAAAATTTATGCCGAATGGTGGCACAAATCGCTTGAAGGAAAGCCGGATATTTGTTGGCCTGGAAAAATAAAATTTTTTGCGCTAAGTAGTGGTACCAGCGAGTCTGCAAGTAAATATATTCCAATTACAAACGATCTTTTACGCGGCAATAAGATGATTATGTTAAAGCAACTAGTTAGTTTGTTTAATTATAACGACGTGAGTTTAACGGCGTTAAGCAAGGGTTGGTTAACACTTGGCGGAAGCACTGATTTAGAAAAAGGTCCGGGATATTATTCTGGTGACCTAAGTGGGATAACTGCAAAAAAAGCGCCGTTTTGGTT
>CALPKD020000200.1 GCA_943324055.2 Chitinophaga pinensis | reverse complement strand
GTTTGATTTTTTCGATCGCAAATAATTGCGTGTATTGTTTAATTAATGCATTCTTAGGTTCAGTTAAAATGCTTCTTAAGATATCGGCATCCAATGGTTCCAAATGGGTAACAATAGGAAGACGACCTAACATTTCGGGAATCAATCCAAAGCTTTTAATATCCTGTGCATTTACAAAACGCAATAAATTCTTTCTTTGTAATTCTTGTTCGTCTTTATTTACACTAAATCCAATGGCGTTGGTGTTGATACGACGTGCAATAATTTTATCAATACCATCAAATGCGCCACCGCAAATAAATAGGATATTCTTTGTATCCACTTTTATCATCTTTTGGTCAGGATGCTTTCTTCCGCCTTGAGGAGGTACTAATACCTCTGTTCCTTCCAACATCTTTAATAAGCCTTGTTGCACACCTTCTCCACTAACATCGCGCGTAATGGATGCGTTATCACTTTTACGGGCAATCTTGTCAATTTCATCAATGTATACAATACCTCTTTGAGCAGCATCCACATCGTAGTCACAGTTTTGTAGTAGGCGTGTTAACATGCTCTCTACATCCTCTCCAACATAGCCCGCTTCCGTAAACACAGTCGCATCGACAATGGCAAAGGGAACGTTTAATAATTTTGCAATGGTTTTAGCAAGTAAGGTTTTACCTGTACCTGTTTCACCAATCATAATCACGTTACTTTTCTCTATTTCTACTTCGTTCTTATGAGAAGTAGGTAAGTTGATTCGTTTAAAGTGATTATATACAGCGACAGCTAATATTTTTTTTGCATCATCCTGTCCAATGATGTACTGATCCAAAAAAGTTTTAATTGCAGTTGGCTTCTGTACTGTTAGGGTACCTGGCTTTCCATCTGCCTTTTTTTGGTGAAATTCTTTTTCGATAATTTCATGAGCATGCTCAATACAGTTTTCGCATATGTGTCCTTCTTGACCTGCAATTAGTATTTTAACCTCATCTCTATTGCGGCCGCAAAAAGAACAATGTATGGCTTCTGTCTTACTCATTTTCATGTTTATATATTTTAAAGCTCCTTGGCTATTTTGTCAACGATGCCATAGACAACTGCTTGTTCCGCATCCATCCAATAATCTCTATCAAAATCGGCCATTATTTGTTCTATCGATTTGCCACAATTTTTTGCCAATATCTTAGCACCTAATTCTTTGGTCTTTCTAATTTGTTCAGCTTGAATTTCGATATCCGCACTAGTCGCCTGAAAATAACCACCAATACTTGGTTGGTGAATCATCACTTCGCCATGTGGGAAGATGGTACGCATTCCTTTTTCGCCCATGCTTAATAGGATAGAGCCCATACTAGCCGCTAATCCCATACAAATAGTGTGGACTGGGCTTTTAATAAGGTTCATGGTATCAAACATAACCATACCACTTGTCACTACTCCACCTGGACTATTGATATAGAATTTAATTTCTTCCCCTTGTTTGTCGGCATCAAGTAACAATAATTTAGTTACAATGTCTTTTGCAGATTTATCATCCACAACACCCCATAAATAAATAGCTCTTTTCTCGAAAAAAATTTGCTCCATTTTCTTGTTTAAGAAACTAGGTCCAACTTCCTCTTTTTTATTTTCTTTAGGTTCCTCTTCTTCTTCCATTCTGAATTGATTGGTAAGTATCATACGATCTAATTAAGTTATTTAATAATTTCTATTTCTTTAATTTGCGAGGGTTCGTCAATAAAACCTCATCTACTAAACCATAGGCTTTTCCTTCTGCAGCCGTCATCCAAAAATCTCTATCGCAGTCCTTTGTAACAGTCTCAAGGTCCTTGTGGGTATGGTGTGCAATTACTTCATATAATTCAACTCTAAGTTTCTTGATTTCTTTAGCAGTGATTTCAATATCGGAAGCTTGACCACCTATTGCACCACTTGGTTGGTGTAACATGATTCTACTATGCTTTAAAGCTGTTCTTTTTCCTTCTACGCCTGCACACAATAAAATTGCGCCCATACTAGCTGCCATTCCTGTACAGATAGTAGCTACATCTGGACTAATAAATTGCATTGTGTCATAAATTCCTAATCCAGCATAAACGCTTCCACCTGGACTGTTAATATACATTTGAATGTCCTTGGTGCGGTCTGTACTTTCTAAGAATAACAATTGAGCGGTAACGATATTGGCAACATAATCATTGATGCCTTCCCCTAGGAAAATGATACGGTCCATCATTAATCTACTAAATACATCCATGCTCGCCACATTCATCGGCCTTTCCTCAATAATGTAGGGTGTTAAGTTTGTTACACTGTTTTGGTATTGATGTAAGCTATTGCTGCTTATACCCATATGTTTTACAGCATATTTTTCGAATTCTTTTCCTATGTTCATAGTTTGATTTTTCAGTATGTAAAGGTAAAACCTTGTACCCAAAGGAACTACAAAAAGTATACCAATTTTGAATTCTGTCTGCTTTTAGTTCAATAGTAGGGTTTAGCCTCAGTGCTCCATTTGTAAAAAAAGATCGAGATAAACCAAAAGCCCCCATTTTGTGGGGGCTTTAATAGTGTTTTAGGGTTTCCCCTCATAGAACTTTATAATTAATGCTTATGGTTGTTCAACTTTTCGGCAAACTTTTCAGCCGTAATTTTTTCTTCTTTTGTAGTGACTTGACTTTCGATGCTTGTGAATAGTTTTTCAGTACTGATTCTTTGGTAGCTATCTTCCACAAATTTACGGTCTTGCATCATTCTAGCTGCATAGTCTTCCAACCATTGATCGTTGTCGCCTAATGCACCTAATTGGCCGCCCATATAACCTAATAATTGTTGCTTTGCAAAGTTTTTCAAATCTTCTGCAACCACTTCAATTTTATGGTCTGCCATTAGTTGATTGCTAATCAAAGTCCATTTAAGTTGATCTTGGAACACTGGATATTCCTTCTCAGCTTCTTCATCTGTTCTTATTTTTTCACCACCATTTCTTAACCAACGTTTCAAGAATGGAGTAGGGAATTCCATCTTGGTCGTTTCGATTAATGAATGATAGATTTGATCATGCATTTGGTTCTTAGCCTGTTGGTCGTAATAACCTTCGATATCTTTTTTAATAGCCGCTCTAAATTCAGCTTCTGTAGCAATCGTTTGATTAGGATAAGTTGCTGTAAATAATGTTTCGTCTAATGCTGCTTTTTCGATTAAGCCAACCTTTGTAATTAATAACTTGAAATATTTAGCGCTATCGTCATTTAGCAATCCTAGGTCTGCAATGATTGCCTCAAGTTCTTTATTGTCAAAGGCTTTGTTTAATTGGATAACAACTATGTCATCATTTTTCTTACCTATAAATTGCTTTCTAACTTTATCCTTAAAATATTTAATCAACAAAGAATTATCTTTTCTGATACCTCCTTCAATTTCGTTACCTGCTTCGTCAGATTCGATGAAAGTAACATTCAATACATTTTCTTCGCTTTCTGCAGTTGCAGGCTCAGTCATATTGCCATTGCGTACTTGTAATCTTTCTAATTCACTTTGCACCATCTCAGGCGTTACTTCCACTTTATATTGAGTCACTTTAACATCCTTCATCTTCAATTCAAAGCTTGGTTTTAAACCCACTTCAAATGAAAAATCATAGCTTGATGGGTTATTGAAATCCATATTGGCTAATTGAGAATCCAATGGTAAAGGTTGTGCGAAAATCTCAATTTTTTCCTTTGCAATATATTGGTTCATTTCATTTTCAACTGTTTTCAAAATCTCGTCTGTGAAAACAGATTGTCCGTACATTTTTTTAATTAAACCAGCAGGTACCATTCCTTTTCTAAAACCTGGAATGTTTGCAGTTTTGGCATACTTCTTTAATCCATTTTCGTAGCCTTTTAAATAATCTTCCTTTGTAATGTTGACTGTTAACTTATCGTTTAATAGTCCAAGTTGTTCTCTTTTTACTGTTGCCATATTACTTTCTTTTTTTCTACTGAATTGTAGTGAT
>CALPKD020000199.1 GCA_943324055.2 Chitinophaga pinensis | reverse complement strand
AGAAGTGATCTCGAGGTTCGATCATAAAAATTTAAATTTAGATACGGATGCGTTTAAAGATTTGAATCCAACTGCAGAAAATATTGCGATTGTGATTTACAATTTGTTAAGACCAAAAATATCTAACACACTTGATTTAAAAATACGTCTGTATGAAACAGAAAGAAACTTTGTCGACTACCCCGCTTAAAGAAGAAATAATCAATCTAAGCGAATTATTGATAGAAGAAATGGGAGACCAACACAAGGCTAGCTCAGTAGACACGCCATTGCGAGCGGATGCGTTTGAAAAATCAGACGACGAAAAAATTGCTGAAATTGAAATACATTTTAAAGCAATTATGGAGATATTGGGCATGGATTTAAAAGATGATAGCTTAAAGGGAACACCTCAGCGTGTTGCAAAAATGTATGTTAAAGAATTGTTCCAAGGATTGAATCCCGCCAACATGCCTTCCATGACTTTGTTTGATAATAAGTTTCAGTACAATGAAATGTTGGTAGAAAAAAACATTAATTTTTACACGAATTGCGAGCATCATTTTGTGCCATTTTTCGGGAAAGCACATGTCGCCTATATCAGTAGTGGGAAAGTGATTGGATTGAGTAAGTTGAATCGTTTAGTAGAATATTATTCCAAACGCCCACAAGTGCAAGAGCGCTTAACCATGCAAATTGGTAAAGCATTGCAGTTGATAATGAAAACACAGGATGTTGCAGTGATGATGGATGCAAAGCATTTATGTGTATCTAGCCGTGGTGTAAAGGACGATAGTTCTAATACCATCACCACCTTTTTCGGTGGCAAATTTCAAGAGGATAAAACCAAGATGGAATTCCTTAAATACATTGATATAAACGAGTAATCCTAATAAAGTAAGTTCATAGATGGTGGTTTAGTTACTGAAAGGTGGTGGGGCAATGGCTCCACCACCTTTTTATTTAGGGTTATTATATATTTTTTTTATTATATTTATAAAAAATCAAATACAATGAAAAAATTCTTTAACAGTATGGAGGAAAAATTTATTTTCCCAATAGGACGAAAGTCTTGGCAAATTTTGTCTTTAATTGGACTATTGGTCCTTGTGCTTAGTATCCTTTATTTTTTAGCAAACTCTACACCAACTTCTAGAGACAATGTAAATATTAGTAAGTCAGAAGTTATAGATAATAAAGTAGACACAACTGCTGCTGTAGTTGTAAGTTCGTCAAGCTGCACGGATGAAAATTATAATCAATGGGTTGATACCCTTAAACAAGATTTGCCAAATTCAGAGTGGAAAAATTTGGGAGATTCTTCGGACTCAAAGATTGAATATGTAACAGATAGTTATGGCAATTATGTACAGGATGAATATGGTAACTATTCTACAATCACTAAAAAGGTGTTTAAGCCTAATCCAGTTGCGATTCCAAATATATTGAATGACATCTATTCAAAAAAAGGGTATGACTCAAGTAGCATTTGTCAAAAAATTGAAGTAATAAAAATGTTACATTATTTAAATAATAAAATTGACAAAGGTTATTTAGCAAAAGAGGCTTTCTTTTATAATGCATATTTTATTCAACAGTCTGGCTCAATTACATTAAACAAATTAGAACAGGCCTATGCCTTGATAAGTATAATTGAATCTGGAGAAAAAATAATAAAAGAGCAAAAGGATTTGATCTCAGCTTGGAAGTATATAAACTATATTGTATCAAACAGTGTTACGCAATCTCAAATTGATATTGTAACTAATCTTATAAAGGCTCATAAGACTTTGCCAACTAAAATATTTCCAGCTTCAAGGTATTTTGAACTTGCCGAGTCGGTTTTTGATAATAACTTAAACGAACTTGATTTGACTACTGCTATAAATGCATTTACCGAAGACATTAGCTATTATGATAACAATGATTTGTTTAAGTCATTAAAAAGATATTTAAAGCTGTATAGGGATAAAGTTGAAATTGCTGAACAGAAAAAATCCATGAAAACGATGGAAAAGGCATTAAACAGAACCAAGTCTTTGACTGCTGCAGGTGCTGCATTTTTATCAATCGTTGCAGTAGCATCAATTTTACTATTATTCTCAATTCAGTCATTATTAAAGGCGCATTTGGGTAATAAAAACTAGTTTTTACGTATAAATGATTAAGGGCAACAATCTCAATTATTGAATTGTTGCCCTTTTTTTGTTTATGAATTCAGAATTGGTAAATAAAATAAGTCAATACAACACCAAAACTATCCGTCTAGGATTTGTATAATAATCATATATTTGAAATAAGTTTAATTTAAAACATTTATTTCATGAAAAAATTATCATTAATAGCTATAATTCTAATTGCTGGAATTAGCTCAAAAGCACAAGTTTCTGTTGGCCTTAAGTTAGCCACTAATTTTGCTAATATAATACAAGTATCGGGTTCTGGAGAAAAAGTAAATACTTCGAGTAGAACTGCATTTAGTTTTGGAGGTTTTGCAAAGATTAGTTTAAGTGAGAAAATTAAATTGCAACCAGAATTCTTATATCAAGGAATGGGAGGAAAAATTTCAGATATTACTTTTAAGAATGATTATGTAAGTGTGCCAATTCTGATTCAGTATGCTGTGACAAATAATTTCTCACTGGAGGCAGGGCCTCAAATTGGATTATTAGTAAGTTCTAAGGTAAGTGGGGAGGATGTTAAAGATGCATTTAAGTCATCGGATATACAATTACTTATTGGAGCGTCATTGGGATTAACTGACAAGCTAGGAGCTGGAGTGAGATACGGAATGGGTATTTCAAATATTACAACAGATTCTTATAGTAGTGTTAAAACAGATCTAAAAAACAGGGCATTCAGTATAATGGTTAGTTATAAACTATTTTAGTATTCATAAAACGAGGGGAGGTTTTTTGTGAATTACTTTTCCTCGTTTTATTTTGTCAGCACTATTTTTGGATTTTCATTTGCGAACTGGGGCATTGACATTCCTGCAGATGCTCCAATATAGGTGGGGTCACAAATGATATATTTTTTATTATCAAAATTTATTCCATCGCCATTTACATCAGCGTTAAATTTTACAGCACAGGCTGCATGGGTCTTATATTCTAAGCCAATTACATCAAGTTTTAAAAGATTTTTTACTAAGTGAGAGAATAGGATTGCTCTGTCCTCGCAATCAGAAAAATTGTAAAAAATAGTTTCTTCAGGGAAGTTAAATTTTTCATAACCAAATTGATTAAAATCTGTTTTGTATTCAAATGAATTTTGAACAAAGTCTAGGATTATATTAACTGCTTCTAATTCATTTTTATTTTCTACTAGCGGGCCTAATATTAAATTGAGTGAAACTTCTGTTACCGGATCTATTTTAGAAGAGAAAAATACGGACAAATCTGTCATAGGGATTTGGTTATAAAAATCCAGTAAATTCTTATTATATTTTACCACTATTGTTGTATCATATTTTTTAAAGTAAATTGATTTTTCGGAGTAGCTACCGCCAAGTTTTAAATAGGTATCAATACTTAAGTCAAGCGATTTGTTAGCATCGCTAAATTTTTGGGATAGGGTTTGTATACTTCCTCCTGACTCATTATTGATTAAGTAGTATTTACGATTATTGATAGTTACATAGGTCTTTTTGTAAATAGTACTTTTAAACGGGACTAGTAATATAAAATTATTATCTCTTTTGGCAATCTTTGTGTCAAAATTTAAGTGATTTAGCATAAAAAAAATGAAAAGAGATTGGTCATTTTCATTCGAGAGTAATTTGGTACCAATGTTTCTAATTAATTCAAAATATCCCCAATCATTTAGTTGCAATTGTTTCCCTATGGTTTTTATCTGTAATAGAAACGGGGGGTAATTTGAAGTGCCCATTTCCTCCCAATATTTACCAACCCCTTTTTCGTTTACATCTTTGCAGGTTGCTAATAAATTATTGTTGTAGAATACTGTTAATTGATTGCTGTAAAAAGGTACAATTGTTTGATTCGGAAGTAAATCCGAAACTACAATCACTGGGGAGTCTATATTT
>CALPKD020000198.1 GCA_943324055.2 Chitinophaga pinensis | reverse complement strand
TTTAGGGTCGTGGTGATATGCGACTGCCCCACAACTGTGTTAAAGTTCTGAGGTCTATATTTTCTAGCTGAAACAATGAAATTCTCCATACTTGGTACGCAAGATACAATTTAACGCCTAAAAATAAAGGCTAGTTTATCAACATTAACGGGTTGCGTATTCCATAAGTGGGTGACGCTCAAATGGACGTGTAATTGGATCAAAAACATGTCTAAATGTGACCATACGGCGGCTTGGTTTTGCGCCCAAGCTCTTGTAAATATTTACCATTTTAGGGTTCCAATCTGCGGCCCAACCCATTTCATATTCTTTGTAGATTTCAAGATCGTAAATAAGTAAGGCACTAGCGTAAATCAAAAAACTATCTACACCTAATGATTGGTATTTTGGCACCACTCCAAAGGCGAGTCCGGTGAGTCGATTGTTTATACCCCTCCATTTCATCCACAATAAATGTATTTTTTGCTTAAGACCTAGTTTCCCATTAAAATATTTAAAATATTGGTTTACGTCTGGTGTATTAATAAACATTGCAATAGGTTCCTCTTTGTAGTATGCAAACCAAATTACTCGTGGATCCATAATTGGCTTTAAGGTCTTGAATAATTCCATTATTTGTTCAAGTGTAATCGCTTTTGATTCTCCGTGTTGTGCCCATGCCGCATTATATATTGTAACAAAATCTTGTGCATATTTTTCCAAATTATTTTTATCAAGATGTCTTGCTTGATAATCGGGCTTGGCACTAACTTTTTCGAAACGTTCTTTAAATCTTGGCGGTAATTCATCAGCAACATTCACTCGATAGTAATATTGGTTATAGTAATTCTCAAAACCATAATTTGATAATAATTTTTCATAATAGGGTGGATTAAAGGACATGCCGTACATGGGTTCTCTGTCAAAGCCATCGACCATCAATCCCCACCATTTATCCCGATCTCCAAAATTAACAGGACCGTCCATCGCCTCCATGCCATTTTCGGCTAACCAATTTTTTGCAGTATCAAATAATAAGTTGGCTGCATCCTGATTATCAATGCAGTCAAAGTAACCTACACAACCTACCGGAAAGTCGGTACCCTTGTTTTTATATTTAGTATAATAAAAAGCGGCAATACGACCTATGGCTTCTCCAGCATTATTTTGAATAATCCATTTTTTTGCATCTCCTTGTTGGTATAATTTGTTTTTTTTGCGGTCAAAAACCTGAAGCACTTCTTTGTCTAATGGCCTAATATATGCAGGGTTACCCCCATTGACAATTGCATTGAGGTCTAAAAAGGTCTTTTCTAAACTTGGTGTATTCACTTCGGCCACTCTCATGGCTGCAATTTAAAATTTTTTTAAGACACTTAGGGCGAAAATTCCAGCTGTTTCAGTCCTTAGTCTCGTTGGGCCTAGATGAATAGCTTGATATTGTAGAGATAACGCTACTTCGATTTCTTTTGGGCTAAAGTCTCCTTCGGGTCCAATCAGCAAAATACAGTCGTTACTTGGCGCGAGGTCCTTTATCGCTATTTTTTGCCCTAGTTCGCAATGTGCGATGTATTGTTGTTCCGCCTTATAAGTAAATATAAAATCGTCAAATTTTGTAGGGGGTGTTAAGATAGGGAGCCATGCTTGTTGACTTTGAATCATTGCGGATTGCAAAATGTTTTGCATTCGGTCGGCCTTGAATCTTTCATGTATTGTTCTTTCGCAAATTAAAGGAACAATGGTATGAATGCCCATTTCGGTTGCTTTTTCTAATAGCCATTCTAGCCTAACTGCATTTTTTAATAAGGAAATGCCGAGTGTAATTTTTTGAGTACTAGGAGGTATCGTTTTTTGAGATTGAATCGCAACTAAGGTATTTTGCTTGTGGGCTACTTGAATGGTTGCCTCAAAAATCTGTCCTTTCCCATTGGTTAAGTCGATTCTATTGCCTTCCTGCATTCTTAAAACTTGCACGCAATGTTTGCTGCTTTCCTCACTTAATGTAAACGTGGAACTGCCAGCTAATAAATTGGGTTCGTAAAAAAAAGGTACAGACATGATTCAAATTTTAAGGAGTCGCTAAATTAAAATGGTTGATCACCATCCATTCCTTCGTCAAATTCGCCACCATTCATTTTACTGCCTTGAATAAAGAATCGTCCACCGTCTGCATTGTTTCCGGTATTTCCACCTCCGGCATTTGGTTGAATAGGTTTATAATTATTACCTAGTCCAGGTATACCGCCTTCTCCATCCCATTCTTCAAATCGTTGAATATCCAAACGTGCTCTTAATTTTACTAAATCCAAAGAACCATTTCTGTGTTTGGCGATACGAATATGAGTCTCCCCTTGTGTACTTTCGCCCATTTCATTACTCATTACTTCATAGTATTCTGGACGATAAATAAACATTACCATATCGGCATCTTGCTCAATGGCTCCAGATTCACGTAAATCACTCAACTGTGGCATTTTACTTTCCTTTCTTGTTTCTACCGCACGACTTAACTGAGATAGTGCAATGATTGGAATTTGCAATTCTTTTGCCAATGCTTTTAAACTTCTGGAAATATTACTAATTTCTTGTTCCCGATTTGAGTTTCTATCTCCTGAGCCACTCATTAATTGTAAATAGTCAATGATGATAATTTTAACCTGATGTTTATTTACCAATCTTCTTGCCTTTGCTCTAAATTCAAAAATGTTTAGTGCGGCAGTATCATCAATATAAATAGGGGCAGTTTCTAATCGCTTAATACCCTTACTTGTCAACTGCTGATATTCGTAATCTTCTAATTTACCTCTTGAGATTTTCTCCATTTTAATTTCACTCTCTGCACTCAAAATACGTTGTACCAATTGAGAAGCACTCATCTCCAAACTAAAAAATCCTACGGCTTGAGGCTTGGTTGGGTGAAGGGCTGCATTACGCGCTAAGTTCAATGCAAATGCAGTTTTACCCACAGATGGACGTGCTGCTAATATGATTAAATCCGTGGGCTGCCATCCATAAGTGATTCGATCTAATGAAGCAAATCCACTTGGTACACCAGATATCTCATCTTTTTTCGTTCTTAATTCATCAATCCTATTTACAGCATGTGCTAATGCGTCTCCAATATCAACAAAGTTTTTCTTTAAATAGTTATTCGTGATATTAAACATTTTTGTTTCACTATCGTCTAGCAAATCAAAAACGTCTGTGCTGTCCTCGTATGCATTTGCGATTACTTCTCCGCTAATTCGTATTAGTTCTCTTTGAATAAATTTTTGAAGTACAATTCTAGCATGTGCATCAATGTTGGCTGTTGACACCACCACATTGGTCAGCTTTGAAATATAATAAGCGCCGCCCACCATGTCTAGTTGCTCGCGCATTCTTAGTTCCTCAACCACCGTCAACATGTCAATGGGCTCATTTTTTAATTGAAGCCCTTGCATGGCATGAAAAATCATTTGATGCCCTTCGGTGTAAAAACATTCTGGCTTTAAAATTTCAGTGACCGTATCAAAAGCACTTTTCTCCAATAGAATTCCTCCTAATACCGCTTCTTCTAATTCCTTAGCTTGGGGAGGTATTTTACCATACATCATGGTACTGATATCAATTGTTGAGTTCTTTTTTTTAGTTCTGTTGGTATTAATGCTAGGTAGGGCCATGTTCTTATCACGTTTTCTTACTGCGAAAATCCACCCTAAAACGGACATCAAGAAATTTAATTTTTCATTTTGGTTATGCACAGCCGCTTGCGTCAACAATTAACATATAATTTAGGTTATTCACTTGTTTTGCACTTCAAAAACTCACTTATACACTTCAAAAATACAGTGGGCATTATTTTGCTTTCAATCTTTTAAATTGTATGGTTTAACTGGATAAACCGTGTCCCTGCTTTAGAATGAGGAAGGTGTCGTATTTTTTGTGTAAAAGCACCCAAAAAATTGTATTTTTGAAGCTATACCATAAAGATCGAATATGACGATTAGTTATCGCTGGCTGAGTGAATATTTACCACAAATAGTAAGTCCTGAACAGTTATCTACTATATTGACTT
>CALPKD020000197.1 GCA_943324055.2 Chitinophaga pinensis | reverse complement strand
TCACTTCATTTACGTTCATATTGCTTTGTGTGCCACTTCCTGTTTGCCAAACGACTAATGGAAATTGATCATCTAATTTACCTGCTAAAATTTCATCACAAACTTGACCAATTAAGTCAGATTTTTCTTTTGGTAAAACTCCCGCATCTAAGTTGGCTAATGCAGCCGCTTTTTTTAAATACGCAAATGCCTTGATAATTTCTTTTGGCATTCGATTGATATCTTGAGCGATTTTGAAGTTCTCAATACTTCGTTGTGTTTGCGCCCCCCAATAAACATGTGAAGGTACTTTTACTTCACCCATCGTGTCTTTCTCGATTCTGTATTCCATGGTTGCAATATTTTAATACCGCAAAGGTAATACAGTGACAATAAATACTAGTATAATGAAAGCAATTTAAATAGGATTAGTGTCCTTTAAATTCTGGCTTTCTTTTCTCCAAAAAGGCTTGGATTCCTTCCTTGCAATCGTCCGTGATAAAACAAGCCCCGAACAGGTCGGCTTCCGTATCAAAACCATTCACAGATTCATCCCAGGCAGCATTCACTGCCTTGATTGAATTAGCGACGGCTACAGGTGCTTTGGAATGGCTTGCTGCTAATAAGGAAGTCGCCTTAGCGATCAGGTCAGCCTGAGGTACAACATAATTAACTAATCCATATTCTAATGCTTGCGCAGCGTTGATAGTATTACCAGTTACGACTAATTCCATTGCCCTTGCTTTGCCTACTTTTTGAGTTAATCGTTGCGAACCACCATAGCCTACCATAATGCCTAGGTTTACTTCAGGTTGTCCGAAAAGTGCATTTTCAGATGCAATGATAAAATGGCAACTCATTGCTAATTCACATCCACCCCCTAATGCAAAACCATTCACGCATGCCACAACAGGCTTTGGTGAATTTTCGATTTTGAAAAATATAGATTGTCCTTTTTTTGCCAATGCGGTAGCGTCCGCTTTGGATAAAGATTGAAATTCTTTAATGTCGGCTCCGGCTACAAAACTTTTCTCCCCGCTGCCCGTAATAATCACACTTCTAATTTCTGGAAACTTATATACTCGATCCATCACTGCATCCAATTCTTGCATGACCTGTTGGTTCAATGCATTTAATTTGTCGGGACGATTTATGGTAATCACTAGTGTGTGATGATCCATTTCAGCTCTCAAAGTTTGGTAAGGCATAAAAAGCAATTTAAGTGCGTTAAAAAAGCGGTTTATTCGAGATCGATTATGGGTTATGTGTAGCGACCCATTTTTTTATATATGCAGCAATGTCGGATGTATTTGCGCCTGGAGTAAATAAGGTACCAATGCCCATTGCGCTTAGTGCAGTATTGTCTTCCTCGGGAATAATACCTCCACCAGTAAGTAAAACATTTTTTAAACCTTTTTCCTGCATTAGTTGATATACTTTTGGAAAGACAGTCATATGTGCGCCAGATAAAATACTTATACCAATTGCATCCACGTCTTCTTGTAATGCAGCCTGAACGACCATTTCAGGACTTTGGCGTAAGCCAGTATAAATCACTTCCATTCCTGCATCGCGAAGTGCAGTAGCTATAATTTTAGCACCACGGTCATGACCATCTAGCCCTACTTTGGCTACTAATACTCTAATTGGTTTTTCTACACTCATGTGGCTTTTTTTTATACGGTCATTGCCGTTACCAAGTTACATTAATTCGCGGAAAGAATGGATAAGCAATGTTTAATTCGACTAGTTGCATCCTTTAATTCGATCGTTTCAATAATTTCAAATACGCCTGGACCAAACTTGCCACCTACGAGCATGATTCTTAAAGGTAACATGAGTTCACCCGGCTTTATTTCATGCTTTGTAGCTAATTCTTTAAAGGCAGATTCTAGTTCCAAAGCAGGAAAAGTGATTTCTCCAGCGGCTGTTTTTTCGGCATACTGTGCGCTTAATTCATCAAAGAAATTTTGCTTTTTTACGTCCCATTTTGGAGCGATTGATGCGGTGTCAATGATACTAGGTGCACCAAAGAAAAAGCTACTTTGGGTAACAAAATCTGGTAATAAATGACAACGCTCTTTGATGAGTCCAATTACCTTTACTAGATAAGAGTGCTCGTGAATTACAATATCGGCTTCGACTAAATAAGGTTTTACAAGCTCAGCCAAAGATTCATTATCCATTTTCTTGATCCATTCTTGGTTGAACCACTTAGCTTTTTCATAATCAAATTTTGCACCACCTTTATGCACTCTATCTAATGAGAATCCTGCTATTAATTCTTCTAGTGAAAATATTTCTTTATCTGTGCCATCGTTCCATCCCAACATGGCTAGTAAGTTTACAAACGCTTCTGGTAAAAACCCTCTTTCTTTAAATCCAATGGTTCTCGCATTCGTGTTAGGATCGGTCCAGTCCATTGCAAAAACAGGGAACCCTAAACGTTCGCCATCTCTTTTGCTCAATTTTCCATTTCCATCTGGTTTTAATATCAACGGTAGATGCGCCCATTTTGGCATAAGGTCCAAGCCAAATAGATATTTCCATAATAAAATATGAACAGGTGCACTGGGCAACCATTCTTCACCTCTAAATGCATGTGTAATCTCCATCAAATGATCATCTACAACCACTGCTAAATGATAAGTAGGCATGCCGTCGGCTTTTAATAAAACCTTGTCATCTACTGCATTCGAATCAAAACTGACTGTGCCTCTTATTTCATCCACAAATTCAATGGTCTCGTTATCTGGAATTTTGATCCTGATTACGTAAGGCGTATTATTTTTTAACAATTCGGCCACTTCATTTTCGGGCAGGGAGATGGAGTTTTTCATTTCCATCCTGTGTGCACGACTATATTGAAAATTAGGGACTGCTGCTCTTTTTGCTTCTAAATCTGCGGCGGTATCAAATGCATAATAAGCATTCCCTTGTGCAATTAATTGGTCTGCGTAATGCTTGTAATTTACTTTGCGTTCACTTTGGCGATAAGGTCCAAACTTGCCTCCATGTACAGGACTTTCGTCGGGCGTTAATCCGCACCATGCAAGTGTATCTAAAATATATTTTTCAGCACCCGCTACAAAACGGGATTGATCTGTGTCTTCGATTCGTAGAATAAAATCACCACCATGGTGTTTTGCAAATAGATAATTGAATAAAACTGTTCTAACCCCGCCTAAGTGTAAACCGCCTGTGGGAGAGGGTGCGAACCTAACTCTAACCTTTGAATTCATGCTGAATATTATTTTTACAAAGATAATATTCAAATGGGCAAAAGAACTATTTATATTTGGGTATGTATTTGATTAAAACACCCTTTCTTTTAAAAGCATTTTATCCAAAATGTACCTGGGACATTCCGAGTAAGGAAAAGGTGTTGTATTTGACTTTTGATGATGGGCCGCATCCTGAAATAACTACGTTTGTTTTAGAGGTATTAAAAAAACACAATGCGAAAGCGACCTTTTTTTGTATTGGGAATAATGTGCTTTCTTATCCCAATATGTATGAAAATATTTTAGCACAAGGTCACGCCGTTGGTAATCATACGTATGATCATTTGAATGGATGGAAAACAGATCTTCCTATTTATTTTGAAAATATTAAGTCGGCCGCCAAATTAATCGAAAGTCCTTTTTTTAGACCTCCTTATGGCCGTATCACAAAGCAGCAGATTAAACAACTTAAAATAGCAAATGACCTACCTAATAAAATAATAATGTGGGATGTGTTAAGTGGAGAAACTTGCGCGCGAAATGTCATAAAAAATGCAGTACCAGGTTCCATCATTGTTTTTCATGATAGTGTAAAAGCATGGGATCGTTTATCAGTGGCTTTGCCAATTGTACTTAACTATTTTACTGATTTGGGGTACAAAATGGAAGTATTACCTACTACGCTTAAATAAAAAAGGCCAAGGTAGAAACCTCGGCCTGTATAATCCGTACCCTATAAAAAACAAAGTTTAAGTCAATTTCAATGGGTTTGTTTGCCCAATACATACCTTAAACGCTTAAATAAATAGATTTAGTATGTGAAGCGCAAAAAATATCCT
>CALPKD020000196.1 GCA_943324055.2 Chitinophaga pinensis | reverse complement strand
CTCTTGGACCTACTGGATTTACATTGCCCCAATACTCCTCCGTTTGTGGATGTACCAATGGATCGCCGTATACCTCACTCGTACTTGCTACGAGTATTCTTGCACCTTTTGCTTTTGCTAGTCCTAATAAGTTGTGCGTTCCCATTGCACCCACTTTTAACGTTTGGATGGGTATTTTTAAATAATCAATCGGACTCGCCGGTGATGCAAAGTGTAATATATAATCTAGTGGACCTTCAATATCAATAAACTTGGTCACATCGTGATTCACAAATTCAAAGTTTTCATGGTCCATCAAATGTGCAATGTTCATCAAGTCCCCCGTAATTAAATTATCCATCGCAATAACACGGAAGCCTTCCTTTATAAAGCGATCACTTAAATGCGATCCTAAAAATCCTGCTGCACCTGTTATTAATATTGTTTTTTGACTCATTGATTCGTTTTATTGATCTCTCGGATTGCTTTAATTAATTTCTTTTCTCTAATTCCAATAGCTATGACACGCTCTTACTATTACTTACTTCTTCCGATGCTTTCATAGTGATACCCCATCTCTCTCATCTTAGCTACTTCAAATAAATTTCGGCCATCAAATACTACCTTATGTTGTAACACTTGATCGATGCGTTCAAAATCGGGGGTTCTAAATTCACTCCACTCCGTAGCAATCACTAATGCATGTGCACCTTCTAATGCCTCATACTGGTTACTTGCATATTGAATACGATCGCCTATTTGATTTTTTACATTCGGCATCGCTTCAGGATCATACGCAGTAACAATTGCTCCTGCAGCCAACAACGCTTCGATAATTGCCAAGGCTGGCGCTTCTCTAATATCGTCGGTATTTGGCTTAAACGCTAAACCCCATAAAGCGATTTGCTTGCCTTGCAATTGATTGTCATAAAACGATTTAATCTTGTCAACGATATGTAGCTTTTGATTTTCATTTACTTTTTCAACCGCTTTTAATATCTCAAAAATATAATCTACTTCGTTGGAAGAATGTACTAATGCTTGCACGTCCTTTGGAAAACAACTTCCCCCATATCCAATACCTGGGAATAAAAAACGTTTCCCAATACGGTCATCACTACCTATGCCTCTTCTCACCATATCCACATCCGCTCCCATGCGCTCACACAATTGTGCAATCTCGTTCATGAAAGATATTTTCGTGGCCAAGAAACTATTGGCTGCATATTTAGTTAACTCTGAACTACGCTCATCCATAAATATTACAGGGTTCCCTTGTCTTACATAAGGAGCGTATAAATCACTCATCACTTGCTTTGCGCGTTCTGATCTCGTTCCCACCACCACCCGGTCTGGTTTCATGAAGTCATCCACCGCAACCCCTTCTCTTAAAAATTCAGGGTTACTCACCACAGCAAACTCCCCTTTATAATTTACAGCAATCGCAGCACTTACCTTATCCGCTGTACCAACTGGTACCGTACTTTTATTTACAATGACTTTATAGTCCATTAATAATTTCCCTAATTCATCCGCCACACCCAATACATATTTTAAATCCGCACTACCATCTGCTCCAGGAGGAGTTGGCAATGCTAAAAAAACAATCTCTGCCTCATCAATCACTTCCGCCAATTTGGTGGTAAAGGTTAATCGTCCTTCCTTTATGTTTCTTAAAAATATCTTTTCTAAACCTGGTTCATAAATTGGAATTTGGCCCGCTTGTAAGCTTGCTACTTTTGCTTCATTAATATCCACACAAGTTACTTTGTTACCTGTTTCCGCAAAACACGTACCTGTTACTAATCCTACGTACCCCGTTCCTATGACTGTTATTTTCATTTAAAAAAATATTATTTAAAAAAAGATTGAACCCCTTCTACGATATACCCTAATTGCTCGGCATCCATTTCGGTATGAATAGGCAATGAACAAACCACTGGAGTCAATTGATTGGTTACGGGCAAATATAAATGTTGATTTTGTTCCCCTCCAAACATTTTTTGCAAATGCCCTGGTACTGGATAGTAAATCATGCAAGGAATATCCTTTGCAGCTAAGTGTGCAATCAATTTTTCTCTATCTATCCCTTTTACTTGCATTGTGTATTGATGAAAAACATGTGTTGTATATTTTGCAATTGCAGGTGTAACAATTTGAGGAATAGATACAAATGCATCAGAATAAAATTTTGCAACAGCTTGTCTTGCTTTACTATACTCATCTAAGTGTTGCAACTTAATATTTAATACAGCAGCTTGTATCGAATCTAATCTTGAATTACAACCAACTACATCGTGATAGTATCTTTCGGATTGACCGTGATTCGCAATCATCGCCATTTTATCTGCTAGTGCTTTATCATTTGTAAACAATGCACCTCCGTCTCCAAAGGCACCTAAGTTTTTACTTGGGTAAAATGAAGTAGCCCCGATGTGACCAATCGTACCTGTTTTTTTTGTTACTCCATTTGAAAAAGTATAATCACAACCAATTGCTTGCGCATTGTCCTCAATCACAAATAAATTATTTGCTTTTGCAATTTCCATAATCTCTTCCATGGGTGCAGCTTGTCCATATAAATGAACCGGTACAATTGCTTTTGTTTTTGGCGTGATTGCTTTTTTTAAGCTTTCTACATCCATACAATACGTCACAGGATCTACATCCACAAAAACAGGTGTCAAACCTAATAATCCAACCACTTCGGTTGTAGCAATATAAGTAAAGGAAGGGGTGATTACTTCGTCCCCTGGTTTTAATCCCAAAGCCATCATTGCAATTTGTAAAGCATCCGTGCCATTCGCACAAGGTATCACATAGTCCACCTTCAAATAATTAGCCAAATGCTGAGTAAAATCCTTTACCGACTTCCCATTAATGTAAGACGCCGAATCCAATACTTCTTGTATCGCAGCATCTACTTGATCTTTGATTGCCAAGTATTGGGTTTTAGTATCTACCATTTGAATTTTTCTCATCCTATAAATTTTAGCAAAATTACACTAAAATGGCTATTTTTATTGATTTTTGACGCATAGAATGAGCCATTATGTTCCTTTATAAAATCTTTTTGTGGGTATACCCTTTTCTAGCCAAAGTCATTAGTCCTTTTAATGTCAAAGCGAAGCAATGGAATAAGGGTCAAAAAATGGTTTGGAGCGAAATTGAATCCCTCCGTAAAAATGTAAGCAAACCTATTATTTGGGTACACTGTGCTTCCTATGGCGAATTTGAACAAGGCCTTCCTATAATCGAAGCTATTAAAAGCCAATACCCTGACTATCAAATTTGGCTCACTTTTTTTTCTCCTTCAGGTTATCTACATCGAAAGGAGGACCCATCCATTGATTGTGTCAGTTATTTACCATTTGATGGCCAAAAAAATGCAACTCATTTTTTAGATATCATACAACCTAAACTCATCCTTTTTATTAAGTACGAATTTTGGTACTACTACCTCACTATTGCAAAAGCAAGAAACATTCCTACCATTTTAGCTTCTGCCATTTTCAGACCTGACCAAATTTTCTTTAAACCTTATGGTGCTTTTTATAAAAAAATGTTGTCCTTATTTAGTGCTATTCTAGTTCAGGATACCCGCTCCTTTAATTTAATCAAACCCTTGTTAAAAGATACCAATATTGAGGTCACGGGAGATACCCGATTTGATCGCGTATTGAATACCGCAAAGCAATTAGTCCATTATGATTGGATGAAAAGATTAAACGCTGATAAAATTATAATTGCAGGAAGTACTTGGAATAAAGATCATGAACTACTAGCAATCGCTGCAGCTAAAACGCCTGCTTTAAACTGGATTATTGTTCCCCACCATGTGGATGCTTCGTCTATTAGCGCCGCAAAAAAGGCATTCCCTAATTCCATTACATTGACTGATTTTGAAAAATCAACCACCCCTTACAATCAGCCCATACAATTAATCATTGACCGTATTGGAATGCTGAGGAATTTATACCAATATGCCCATATTAGTTATGTTGGTGGGGGGTTTGGAAAAGATGGCGTGCACAATGTGCTAGAACCTGCCGTATTTGGGAAGCCCGTTATATG
>CALPKD020000195.1 GCA_943324055.2 Chitinophaga pinensis | reverse complement strand
TTCCCCCATTTGAAATAGGTAAAATATTAGCAACTTTATTCGTCAAATCAATGTTTCCAGCTAACATATCATTTACAACTTTGCCGGAACCAATTGTAGTAGTAATTGTATACGTTCCAGTTCCTGTGATATCTCCTGATAATAAAATAGATGTTGGCGTATAGACTGGGTAGATAGGGATGTTTAAAAGACCACTGGCAACATCATATGTTGCAGCGCCGCTCGTCCCTGTATTCGTTAAACTGATAGAAGCTCTTGATCTAGAATCAGTATGGTATAATTTAGTCCCTTCAGTTACCGCATCTGTGTTTAGTGTTTGCCAAGTCTTATTTCCTTTCCAATACTGCGAAGTTAATCCAATAGCTATTGTAGGTTCAAAATCATTAGAATTACTATTAGCGGCTGTCCCAAAATTTCTTTGAGCTAATATATCGGTACCGATAACTAATCCCAAATTAGTTCTTGCATCAAATGAATTAATTGCACTAGTACCTCCATTAATTATAGAGATTGGATAACTCACTGCAGCAGGAATGGATGCATCTACATAGGATTTAACCGCCTTGACGGATGGGTACTTATTATCTGAAAAAGCATCCGTGTCAATATTAGTGGATTTATTAAATGAATATTCTTTTAAGCTAATACGATCCGAAAGATGAATGGTATCCATACCTGAAAGCTTTTGATCGATTCGGTTGGATAAGAAAATAGTGTCTGATGAAAAAAGTTTTAAATCAACCTTTTTAAAGAAATTCAATGTATCAAAATAATCCATCTTTTTATTTAATAAAATTTGTTGCAAAATACTTACCGGTTTATTTATATCTAAAGTATTGTCAACTTTATCAATAGCTAATTCTTTTTTAAAATCTGTAATCGAATTAACTCCTGTCCCCCCTTTATTAATAGGAACTGTCCCGATTAAGTTTACTGCGAATGATGAATTGGCATGAATTGCATAAGGAACATAATTAATTTTCTGTACTCCTAATAGATAAAACCCAATGGAGTTATTTGGATCCACTTCAACTTGTAAATACTTATTGTCAATTGACCAATCAATTCCGCTATAGGGTCCTATCACTTCTAATTTATTAAATTCCGTCTCACCTATTGAAATAGTAAAAAGACCAACCACATTCGTGGTTACTGATTTAATTTCTTGGTATTTTACAACCCTATTTGTAGATCCTTCGAGCACAGACAATCGAACCGTAATAGCTTTATTTGCTAAAATAGACCCATCTATGTTCCTGGCTATTCCTTGAAAATTAATTACTTTGTCTTGTAAGGATTGTGCATTAACTCCCTGAATCATGAAAACTACAAATATTACATATAGAATCAACCATTTCATATAATTTAATTTTTTATGATTTTAAATAACTTAGTACGGTAATGCAAATCATTAATAACATAATAGACTGCTAATAAATACATGCCTGCTGGGTAAGGCGTCATTAAAATAGACCTACTATATGATTTTGCATCATTTAATGGTTCATCAATTGTTTGTAACAAATTCCCTCGAACAGTATACAATGCAATAGATATAACTTTTATATTTGACTGAGGAATAGTTAAAATTAAATTTGACTTGACTGGGTTAGGGAATACTTTTATATTTAGGTGAATGGAGTCAATGGGTAAAATAGTATCAGTTGGTGGCACAAGAATCAAGTCCACATCCTTTGACTGTAAGAAACCAGTACTTATTATTAATTTTTCTGAAGCAGTAAACGTAGTTGAAAACACTTCCCCGAAACTCCAATTAATTGATAAATTATTGGATTGATAACTGCCGCCAGATGCATTAATTATTTTAGGATCTACATTAAATATATTAGGCTTAGCAATTTGAGCATACAATTGACTGTAAAATATAATTTGCAGGATCATTAGTATCCCAATTCTTGAATATGTATTTTGAATGGACAAATCATTACATTTTAATTCAAGGGGCTAAACGAAGGTGTCTACTATGAGTGATATGAAGTTACAATTAAATGTAATTATTACTATTATAAAAAATGAATCATTCTAGATAGTAACGGATCATAATGCTGAAGATTATAAAAAAAAATAGAATCCTTCCTTTGGACTCAATCGATTTTTTATGTAGCTTAACAATACGATGCAAATTAATTCTATAGCCATATTAGAGAACCCAAAAGCCGGGAAAGGGAAATCCCACAAAATAGCTACGTGGCTGAATGATCAATTAAATTTAAGAAATATACCAAGCACTATTTTTAGTGATGGATGGCCAAATAATGAAGATCTAGCTAGATTTTCGGATTGTTGGATTATTGGCGGAGATGGCACAATTAATTATTTTATTAACAAATACCCAAATTGCAAACTACCACTTGCACTTTTTAATGGGGGGACTGGAAATGATTTTGCTTGGAAACTTTATGGTAATATATCTTTAGATTCACAATTAGAATTAGTGTTAAATGCTAAACCAAAATATATAGATGCAGGTAAAGTAAACGAGCACTTATTTATTAATTGCCTAGGCATTGGATTCGATGGCGAAATAGTAGAATCCATGAATACTATCCGATTTTTAGGTGGCGTTCTAGGATATCAGTTAGCAGTGATTTATAAAATACTGAGATTTAAAGAAAGTGTAATTACAATACATACTGAAATGGAGAGCTGGAAAGAAAAATTCCTACTCGCTTTAGTTGTAAATTCCTCTAGAGCAGGAGCCGGATTTTATATTGCTCCCAATGCTGAAATCAATGACGGTAAATTAAATATGGTACTATGTAAAAAAATGCCCGTTTGGAAACGATTATGGTATTTGCCTATTATCAAAAAAGGCAAACACATGCACTACCCTTTTGTAATTCATAGATTAGGCACTCAATTCACTATCTCGAGTGAGAAAATCCTTCCTGTCCAAATGGATGGTGAATTATTGCATTTAAACCAATTAAATGTTGAAATACTGGCTAATCGTTTTTTATTCAGGTACTAAAGGAGAGGTTGTTTTATCCACCCTTTTAGTTCCTGCATACATTTCATATTCTAATAATCTACAATCAATGGTTGCATTAAAAAATTCAGTTCGTCTACTAGGTTTTAAGCGGATTTTTTTTGCCAACTCTAAATTGCCTGTGAAAATATATCCTAAATAACCTTTGCATTTATTTTTCAAAAAATCACCCATGCGCGCATACGTAGCTTCTAGTTCTGTTTCCTCTCCTAGTCGCTCGCCATATTCTGGATTAAACATCACCACGGCACCATCTTCAGCTTCAGGAATATTTGTATTTTCAAAATCACAATCTTGGAAATAAATCAAATGTTCAACCCCAGCAACCGCAGCGTTTGTTTTTGCAGTTTCAATGGCACGTTTACTAATGTCAGATGCAATGATTTGCAGTCCGGGTATTTTTTTAATTTGTGCTTTTAATTTATCATTTTCCAACTCGTACATTGCTGGCTCGTACCCTAAAATATGCATAAAAGCATATTTGGTTCTTAGCAAACCTGGGACTCTATTCGTTGCAATTAATGCAGCCTCAATCGCCAATGTACCAGAGCCACACATTGGATTAACAAAAGGTGCAGTCTTATTCCACTTAGTCGTTAAAATGGTAGCCGCTGCTAAAGCTTCTAGCATTGGGGCTGTACCAGGTAATTTTCGATATCCATGTTTTGCAAGCGTTTCGCCAGAAGTATCTAAGAATACTTCGGCTTCGTCATGTTTCCAAAATAAATAAACAACAGCTCCTGATAATTCAGAGCCAGTAGAGGGGCGTTGATTTGCTACATCCCGCATTCTATCTACCACCGCATCTTTCACTCTTAAATTTGCAAATAAATTGGTGGTGATGCTTGGATGAAAAACATTACTTGTTACTGAAAAATAACCATTGGGTGCAATAACCGTTTCCCAAGGAATTGTCACCAAGTTCCGATGCAATTCATCTGGATCATTACAAATAAACGCTTTTAAAGAATACATTACCTGACTAGCACAACGTAGATTTAAATTTAAACGAATACAATCCTGTACTGTTCCAGTTAGTTCAACACCAGT
>CALPKD020000194.1 GCA_943324055.2 Chitinophaga pinensis | reverse complement strand
CCTTTGTATGTTGACAGACCTAGACTACTTGATGTTATATTTAGAGGCATTCCTAAAGTTACATGTAAAAACTTTTCAATAATTAATTTATAAAAAACTAATTAACAAGATTTATACAACATATATTTTCTTAATATATTCATTTCTGAACTACTTTTATTTAACCCAATTCACCTTCATAGTGCTCACATCCTTCGCATTGGGGCCTACCATAATCTGAAAATCACCTGACTCCCAATCCAACTTTAATTCACTATTATAGAATTTTAAGGATGCGGGTGTAAGCTCAAAGATTACCTTTTTAGTTTGACCTGGGGCTAGTTCAATTTTATCAAATCCTTTTAATTCCTTTACTGGTCTTGTAATACTGCCTACCATATCCCGAATATATAATTGAACCACTTCCTTACCAGTAAACGCCCCTGTATTTTTTATGTCTACCGATACACGCAAGGTTTGATTGCCTTTTAATTGCGTAGCCGATAATTCCATCTTACCATATTCAAACTGACTATAACTCAATCCATATCCAAATGGATATAAAGGCTCATTACTTACGTCTAAATAATTTGAACGATATTTTTCAAACCAAGTCCCTAATGGGCGTCCGGTATTTTTATGATTATAGTATAGCGGCACTTGTCCAACACTTTGAGGAAATGACATACTCAATTTACCAGATGGGTTCACTTTACCTAACAATACATCCGCTATTGCATCCCCGGCTTCAGAACCCGCAAACCATACGTTTAAAATGGCCGATACGTTTGCGGCTTCCCAATTTAAAGTAAGTGGTCGACCAGTGAATAAAACAAGCACTACAGGCTTGCCAGTGGCAACCAGCGCCTTTAATAAACGTTTTTGAGCTTCGGGGATATCTAAATTAGACCTTGAAGCACTTTCTCCACTCATTTCTGCGCCTTCCCCTAATGCTGCAACAATAATGTCGGAACCCGCGCTCACTTTTAGTGCTTCTTGTATCATTTCATCCGCCGTACGATTGTCTCTAGGAATATCCTTACCAAACATCGTTGCTCTTTTTTCTAATTCAATATCATCCTCCAAATTAGAGCCCTTTGCATATACTACATTTCCACGCTCCCCTAAGGCATCTGTTAATCCTTTTAAAACCGTGATTGATTTTGAATTATCTGCACCAACACTCCAGGTACCTGTCATGTTCTCTTTTGCGTTTGCCAAAGGCCCTACTAACGCTATTTTTTTATTTGCAGCGAATGGCAAAACTTGGTTGTTCTTTAATAATACAAAACTCTGCGCAGCAATGGTTCTCGCTTCTGCTCTATTTGCAGCAGTGAACACTTCTGTTGCTGAACGTTGTGCATTACAATAACGATAGGGGTCATCAAATAATCCCAATTTGTATTTTGCTTCCAAAATTCTTTCACATGCTTTATCTATTTGAGCTTGTGAAATTTTTCCTTCTTTTAATGATTTAGTGAGTGTTGTTAAAAAACCTTCACCCACCATATCCATATCCACTCCAGCTTGTAAGGATTTTACATTTACCGTTTGGAAATCGCCTACTCCATGTGCCATCATTTCGGGAATGCCAGTATAATCTGAAACTACAAATCCATTAAACTTCCATTGTCTTCTCAATACATCATCCACTAACCATTTATTTCCTGATGCAGGAATCCCATCCACTTCATTAAAGGAAACCATTACTGAACCTACCCCTGCATCTATTGCAGCTTTATAGGGAGGAAAATATTCATTGTACATTCTCACCCGACTCATATCCGTTGTGTTATAATCTCTTCCACCCTCGGCAGCACCATATAGTGCATAGTGTTTTACACATGCTAAAATTGTATTGGGCAATGACAAATCATCTCCTTGATATCCGTGTACCATCGCTTTGGCAATGGCAGCACTTAAAAACACATCTTCGCCGTTACCTTCTGAAACCCTTCCCCACCTTGGATCTCTTGTCAAATCAACCATTGGGGAAAATGTCCATTGTATTCCATCAGCACTTGCTTCGTTTGCAGCGATTCTTGCCGAACGCTCCACCAATTGCATATCCCATGTACTTGACATCCCTAATGGAATTGGAAAGATGGTGCGATAACCATGAATCACATCCATACCAAATAATAATGGAATTTTTAGCCTCGTTTTATTTACAGCATATTCTTGCAACTCTTTAATTTTTGTTACAGACCTTATATTAAACACACCGCCCACATTACCCGCAATTACTTTAGATGCAATATCGGAGCTACTCACCTGTCCTGTTACAAAATCACTTGACGCAGGCAAATTTAATTGCCCGAGCTTTTCTTGCAAAGTCATTTTAGCAAGTAGCTTGCCCACAAATTGGTGCATTGCCGCATCCTTGCTCTTTTGCGAATATGCGATTTGACTAATTATCAAAACCGCTATTAGGAGAACGTTCTTTTTCATGTGTATTGTTTCAAAAATGTACTTTCAATTAATGAATATAAATATTAATTTTCATATTATAATTACTACTTGTTCTCGTTCCCCATATCAAACATTTCAAGCTTGTTTTCTTTGGGCTTGATGCCAAAACTATAGCGTAGGGAAAGGCCAAATCTTTTTGAATCACTCTCCCTATAACCATATGCATTCATAGAACCTTGATGCAAAACAAATCGATTATTACTTGTAAAAAACAAATCATTAACACTGGCCGTAACAACTAATTTTTTATTTAAAAATTGTCTATTAACTGTCATATTTATAGAGCCAAAGTTTTCTAACTCATAAAACTGCTGCTGCCCATTGGTTCTCCAAAAACCGTTTAGCGTAAGCACCGACAAGGCGTCAATTTTATATGATTGGAAAGTAAAGAAGGACCAAGTCCCTTTATCAAAACTGATTGGCTTTCCTTCATAAAAACCAGTATACTTATTTCTATTGTATTGGGTACCCAATACAGCAAAATATTTTTTTCCTGGAGGTATGACACCCACCACTCTAAAATAGGTTTCTTTATTTTTTCCTAAATTATCATAGGTCCGATAGGCGATTTGTTTGTTGGCGGATGACTGGTACACAACACTCGTGAAAATGTCATTGGTTTCGTTAACCCCTATCGCAAAAAGAGGTTTATCGTCCACACTAATATTTGCCTCATAGTTTGATGTAAATTGAGGCTTCAACGTTGGATTACCAATTTCATATAAAAATGGATCTACATACTTAGGGAATGGATTTAAATACTCGTAACTAGGTCTACTAATTGTTTTACGGTATACCAAGAATCCTCTTACTTCATAGTTGGCTATACTGACTAAATAACGACTCAAGTACACATAAGGAAATGCATCTGTTCGATTTAGAGAAAAAGTGGTATCCTTTGGCACTTGTTGATGACCTTCCATTATAGTCTGTTCTACTCTCGAGCCTACTTTCAGAATAATCTTACCCCATTTTTTAGAACCCTGCAAATACGCCGCATTAATCTGCTCTTTATAAACATAGGCGCTGGTTCTAAATAAATCGGCAGTCGCAACTCCAGCTATATTTTTTATATAATTGGAAGTATTTGTAAAACTAAGTGCGGAAGATTTGAGTCCCGATTCAAGTGTGATACCCGCTATTTTCTTTTTAAAATCGGTTTGTAGTACAAAAGTTTTTTTATCGTTCCCAAAATCACCAGACCCCATTGAACCAATTGGCGCACTAAGTTGTAGAGTTGAAATTTGGTTACTATACGATTGATCCGTTTTAGTACTTGAAAAATTATAAGAGATGTCTGATACCCATTCTCCACCTAATGTGTCGAGTTTATTTTTTGCTCTAAATGATTGATTCAAAGAAAAATTATCTCCTTTATTATTTACATTAGAAAGTATATTACTTAGCGAAAGTTCATTCATTACCTTTTGTAATATGGAAGTACTTGCTGTTTTATTTTCAAAATTTTGATTGCTAAAACGGCCATCATAATTCAACTCCCATTTTTCTTTCAAATTTTTTCCAAGGCCATAGCCAATATAAAAAGAATTGTTTGGACTCAATGTCCTTGCCTTTTGTCCCAACATGGTATCTAAGGACAACATCCTATTT
>CALPKD020000193.1 GCA_943324055.2 Chitinophaga pinensis | reverse complement strand
CTAAAAAGTTTTGGGGATGAGTTTGTAACAATCGAGCATTTGCTGATTGCTTTATTACAAGTGAACGATGCAACTGCAAAAAATTTAAAAGATGCGGGATTAACTGAAAGCGGATTAACTGCTGCCATCAAAGAATTAAGAAAAGGTGAAACTATACAATCTGCGACGCAGGAAACTCAATTCCAGGCATTATCTAAGTATGCGAAAAACTTGAATGATTTAGCAAACAAAGGCAAGTTGGATCCGGTGATTGGAAGAGATGAAGAGATAAGACGAACTCTTCATATACTTTCAAGAAGGAGCAAGAACAATCCCATTTTAGTGGGGGAGCCTGGCGTAGGTAAAACAGCGATAGCCGAAGGTTTAGCGATGCGTATTGTCAATGGGGATGTTCCAGACAATTTGAAAAATAAAATTATTTACGCACTAGATATGGGGCTGTTAATTGCCGGCGCAAAATATAAAGGCGAGTTCGAAGAGCGATTAAAAGGCGTTGTGAAAGAAGTAGCAGAGAGTGATGGTAATGTAATTTTATTTATCGACGAAATCCATACGCTAGTGGGTGCAGGTGGGGGAGAAGGTGCCATGGATGCCGCTAATATCCTTAAGCCAGCATTGGCTAGAGGAGAGTTAAGAGCGATTGGTGCAACTACTTTAAGTGAATATCAGAAGTTTTTTGAAAAAGATAAAGCGTTAGAACGTAGATTCCAAAAGGTAATGATTGACGAGCCAAGTAAGGAAGACGCTATTTCTATTTTAAGAGGGCTAAAAGAACGTTATGAAACGCACCACCATGTACGTATCAAGGATGAGGCAATTATAGCTGCGGTAGAATTGTCTAGCAGGTATATTACAGATCGTTTCTTGCCAGACAAGGCCATTGATTTAATTGACGAAAGTGCTGCTAAACTAAGGCTAGAAATGAATTCAATGCCAGAAGAATTAGATAGGCTGATCAGACAAATACGCCAGTTAGAAATTGAAAGAGAAGCAATCAAACGTGAGGACAATCCAGCTCAATTAAAGACTTTGAATATTGATATCAGCAATTTAATGGTTCAGCAGGATACGTTAAAAGCAAAATGGACAGAAGAAAAAGAAATCGTAGATAAAGTTCAAAAAGCGAAAACCAATATTGAAAAACTAAAACAAGAAGCAGAAGTTGCAGAACGTAATGGCGACTATGGGAAAGTTGCAGAGATCCGATACGGAAAAGTGAAAGACGAAGAAGCGATATTAGAAACTTGCACCAAGCAGCTTCAAGAAATGGGAGATGCCGGAAAGCGCCTAATGAAAGAGGAAGTGGATGCGGAAGATATTGCTGAAAATGTTGCAAAAGCTACGGGTATTCCAGTAAGTAAAATGTTGCAATCAGATAGGGAGAAATTATTGAAACTAGAGGAAGAATTGCACAACCGAGTAGTTGGGCAGGAAGAAGCAATAACAGCTGTATCGGATGCGATTAGGCGCAGTAGGGCAGGTTTACAAGATCCTAAAAAACCAATTGGATCCTTTATCTTTTTAGGAACAACAGGGGTAGGTAAAACCGAATTAGCAAAAGCCCTGGCCAATTACTTATTTGACGACGACGCGATGATGACGAGAATTGATATGAGTGAGTACCAGGAAAAACACTCCGTGTCGAGGCTGGTTGGCGCGCCTCCAGGATATGTTGGTTATGAGGAAGGCGGACAGTTGACTGAAGCCGTAAGAAGAAAACCGTATAGTGTTGTATTGTTAGATGAAATAGAAAAAGCGCATCCTGATGTTTGGAATATTTTATTGCAGGTATTGGATGACGGTCATTTAACAGATAATAAAGGCAGGACTGTGAATTTTAAGAATACGATTATTATTATGACAAGTAATATTGGTAGTCATTTGATTCAAGATGCCTTTGAAGGGGTCACTGAAAAAAACGTAGAAGCGAAAACAGAGCAGTCAAAAACGGAAGTAATGGCTTTGTTAAAACAAACCATACGTCCTGAGTTTTTAAATAGAGTGGATGAAATTATCATGTTCTCTCCATTGCTGCAAAAGCAAATGTCTGCGATTGTAAAAATCCAATTAAGCAATTTGCAAAAGTTAGTTGCAGAAAATGGAATGCAAATTGAATTCAGTGACTATCTAATTGAGTATTTGTCTGAACAAGGTTTTGATATGCAGTTTGGTGCACGTCCATTAAAAAGATTGATTCAAAAAATGGTGGTGAATGAACTAAGTAAGAAAATTTTGAGTGGTGAGATAGACAAGACCAAGAAAGTATTAATTGATGTTTTTGACGGAGTGGTTGTTTTCAGAAACGAAGCTTAATTCAATTACTAATTAATTGCAGCCTCCCCGCCTAATTTAAGTGGGGAGGCTGTTTGTTGTAAGCCTGTTTTGAGAAGTAGTCAAGTACTTGTATATTTGAAGCCTACTCAAAGTTTAGGGTATCTCATTTTATATATATGGCAAATAATAGGAAAGCAGCAGTAGGATTCATTTTTGCGACCATTTTACTGGACGTAATAGGACTTGGTATCATTATTCCAGTTGTTCCTCAACTGCTACAACATTTATTACACATAACAGATAAGTCTGATATCAGTTCAATCGCCAGGCCAGCAATGTACCTGACGTTTATATACGCGGCTATGCAGTTTGTATTTGCGCCCATATTAGGAAGTTTAAGTGATCGTTATGGCCGACGCCCCATTTTGTTATTTTCATTATTTGGTTTTGGACTTGATTATATTTTTTTAGCTTTTGCACCAACAGTAGGGTGGTTATTTATTGGCCGAATGATCTCTGGAATTACGGGGGCAAGTATTACCACCGCTGCAGCTTATATGGCTGATATAAGTGATGAAACAAATCGTGCAAAAAACTTTGGAATGATTGGTGCTGCATTTGGGATTGGGTTTATCATCGGCCCCTTATTAGGTGGAGTATTGGGTGAAATTGGTCCAAAGATTCCTTTCTTAGTCGCTGCAGGCTTAGCTTTGGTAAATGCTTTATATGGATATTTTGTTTTGCCTGAGTCGCTAGACCAAGCGCATCGAAGAGCGTTTGATATAAAAAGAGCAAATCCAATTGGCTCATTAAAAAATTTAAATAAATACCCTGCTGTTTTTGGATTAATTATTGCCTTGTTATTTATTTATCTTGCTTCACATTCAGTTCAAAGTAATTGGAGCTTTGCGAACATTAGTAAATTTGGATGGACTCCAAAAACAATTGGTATTTCCTTGGGTGTGATTGGTTTGTTAGTTGGTTTAGTGCAAGGTGTTTTAATCAGGTATGTCAATCCTAGACTAGGCAATGAGAAAAGTGTTTATTATGGGATTACTTTATATGCATTTGGACTAGTATTATTTGCATTTGCTTCTCAAAGCTGGATGATGTTTTTATTTTTAATACCCTATTGTTTAGGTGGTATTTCAGGTCCCGCATTACAAGCATTAATTTCTATGCATGTTCCTAAAAATGAACAAGGTGAATTACAAGGTTCTTTAACCGGTTTGAATAGTTTAACATCCATTGTTGGACCTCCAATGATGATTGGTTTAACAGCTTATTTTTCCGTCAAAAACGACGCCCATCATATCTATTTTCCAGGAGCTGCATTCTTGTTAGGGGCCATTTTAATGCTATCAAGTGCAATTATTGCCTATAAAGTGCTAAAAGGGGAGCGAGATAGCCTAAAGGCCTAGAATCTTAGTCATAATCAGTTGACTGTTGTTATATTTGTGTCCAAATTTAAAGGCCCATATGACACCATTAATGACCGAGTTACAAGAGACAGCAAGTTTCATAAAATCTAAAGTAAGTGAGGTAGCCCACACTGCTATTATTTTAGGAAGTGGCTTAGGTAATTTATCAAATGAAATTATAGCTGATTTTTCCATTCCTTACAGCGAAATTCCTCATTTTCCAGTGAGCACTGTCGAAGGTCATAAAGGTCGCTTAATACTAGGCACTTTGAATGGCAAAAAAGTATGGGTGATGGAAGGTCGATTCCATTTTTATGAAGGTTACACCGCACAGCAAGTCGTTTTCCCTATTAGAGTTTTACGCTTATTGGG